>CAZDXS010000126.1:0-23527 GCA_964509455.1 uncultured Enterobacteriaceae bacterium
GCCGGCCCGACAGGATTGCCGTTGCCCGCCGGCGGATTACGCAAATGTGTTGAAAACGCCGTCTTTCTCATAACGCCCCCATAGTAGCAAAACGACTCCCCGAATGCAAATTATAATGTGCGGAACCACAACGCATAGGACAAAAACCCGCCCCCTAAGTTCAGGCGCCGCCTCGTATTGCGTAATGGAAAATAGACCAGCCAGGTTCTTGGCGCAGGATATTTTGCGCCAAAATGCGGCTCCCGCCCGCGGTCCTCGCCTGGCGACGGGCTTTTGCGCCAGAACGCCGGGCCCGGCCACTCCCATGGCGACGGGCTTTTGCGCCAGAACGCGGCGGTGCGCGACTGAACGAAAGAGGCGTATGTGCAATACGCCGACCGAAGTGAAAGAGCGCACCAACAAAGTTATCGCGCAAAATAACGCGCCAGGTTCCTGGCGACGGATATTTTCTGGAAGGCAAGCCGGGCAACGAGTGCGGGAGAGAGGTGTATATCTAATACATCGACCGACCGCACGAGGCGGCCGGCGATGCATAACGGAAAATAGACAAGCCAGGTCTCCTGGCGCAGGAATTTTGCGTGAGAACGCGGCGGCGCCCGCGGTCCTCCCATGGCGACGGGCTTTTGCGCCAGAACGCGGCGGCGCACGACTGAACGAAAGAGTGCGCCAACAAAGTTATCGCGCAAAATAACGCGCCAGGTTATTTGATTACCAAAAAGGCGGCCCCATTACCCCTCATCACCCTCAGCAACAAGGGGCCCTTGGAGCGGTTCACCAACTTCAAAAACGACGGCAGGTCTGCCACATCTACACGGTTGACGGAAGTGATGACGTCTCCTTTGCGAAGCCCGGCGGACCAGGCCCTGGTGCGGCGCTGGATTTCCACGACCACGACGCCCTCGAACCTGCCGTAGCGAGGATGATTTTCTGCGATGTCGCCCAGGGTCACGCCTTGCAATCGGGGGTTGACCACCCCCCGGGCAATGTCGGCGTTCTCGTTCGCGGCAATTTCGGCGCGCAACGTCATCTCGGCGCCGTCCCGCAACATCTCGAACTCCACCTGTTTGCCGACGGGCGACAAGCCGATGTGGTTCATTGCGTCGGCGGCCGTCCTCACCGGCCTGCCGTCCACCAAGGTGATGATGTCGCCGGGCTGAAAGCCGGCAACCGCCGCCGGCGATTCGGGGACCACGCTGTTGACGACGGCGCCTTGCCGCCCTTGCAGTCCGAAAGCTTCCGCCAGCCCCGGGTCCAGGTCCTGCAGGTGTATGCCCACGTACCCGCGCTCCACCACGCCCTTGTCCAGCAACTGCTCGGTGATCTGCAGGGCCAGGTTGATGGGGATGGCGAAGCCGATGCCGATGTTGCCCCCGCCGCGTGAAAATATTGCCGTGTTGATCCCCACCAGCTCCCCGCGCAGGTTGACCAGGGCGCCGCCCGAGTTGCCCGGATTGATGGAGGCGTCCGTCTGGATGAAGTCCTCGTAGCCCTCGATGCCCAGGCCGCTGCGGCTGAGGGCGCTGACGATGCCCGAGGTCACCGTCTGGCCCAGGCCGAACGGGTTGACGATGGCCACCTCGAAGTCGCCGACTCGCAGTTCGTCGGAATTCGCGGCGTCCAGGTCCGCCAGTCCCTCCGCAGGGATCCTGATCACCGCCACGTCCGTTGCCGGGTCGCTCCCCACCACTTCTGCGTCAAAATGCCGCCCGTCGCGCAAGGTGACAGTGACCTGGACCGCGTTGGCGATCACGTGGTTGTTGGTGAGCACCAAGCCGCGCCCGGCATCGACAATCACGCCCGAGCCCAGGCTCTGGGTTTTTCTCTCCCGGGGCTGGTCCGGCACGTTGAAAAAGCGGCGAAAAAACGGGTCGGCGAACAGCGGATTCTGGCGTACTTGCACCCGCCCCTCGGTGGCGATGTTGACCACGGCGGGCGTCACCGCCTCCAGCATGGGCGCGAGGCTGGGCAACTCCTGGCCTTCCAGCGACCGGGGCAGGGCCGCCTGCGCCGCGGCTAAGTAAAACAGGGGCGCGATAAGCGCCGGCGCGAGATGTATGCGTATTGTCATGGGTTTTTCTGCGTGAATTGGTTTGGGGCGGTCTCCCTCGGTATTAGAGAGCGATCAGCCTGAAAGTTCAACGGCGGGCGGCCGCGGCGGACGGCAAAGCGCCCGCTCACCGCCGGCAGGCAGTGGGCGTCATTGCCCTTTCGCGCAACAATGCATCAATCGTTTTACCGGCCGGGACAACGGGAAAGCACCCGCCCACCGCCGGCAGGCAGTGGTTGTCATTGCCCTTTCGCGCAACAATGCATCAATCGTTTTACCGGCCCAGGCAACGGGCAAGCGCCCGTTCACAGCCGGTAGGCAGTGGTCGTCATTGCCCTTTCGCGCAACAACGCATCAACAGTTTTACCGGCCCAGGCAACGGGGCGGCGGCCGCGGCGGCGGACGGAAAATCGCCCGCTCACAACCGGTAGGCAGTGGTTGTCATTGCCCTTTCCCACAACAGCGCATCAATCGTTTTACCGGCCGGGACAACGAAAAATCGCCCGTTCACAGCCGGTAGGCAGTGGTCGTTATTACTTTCGCGCAACAGCGCATCAACAGTTTTACCGGCCCAGGCAACGGGGCGGCGCCCGCGGCCAGGGCGCCGGCGCCGTGGCGCAACTCGTCTTCCCGCATCTGTTCCAGGATGCGGCGGCTTCTGCCGTCCTGCGGCGGCAAGCGTCGCAAGTGTCTTTCCAGGTGCGCGGCCACTTGGCGCTCCGTCTCCGCAACAAATCCTAAGCTCCAGCGGTCGCCCGGCAACCCCGCCAAGGCGCCGATGGCGAACGAACCCAGGCGCCAGGCAGGGGACAGGCAACTGGTGCGCCCGGCCAGCTCCGCCAACCGCTCCTCGCACCAGCGCAGATGGTCGCTCTCTTCCGCGGCAGCCCGCAACAAAGACGTGCGCGTTGCGGGGGCGCGGGCCGTCAGCGCCTGGCCGGAATACAGCCCCTGGGCCGCTGTCTCTCCGGAGTGGTTAACCCGCATCAGCGCCGCGGCGCGGCGGCGCTCCTCTCGCGTCAACGACGCCTCCGGCAGGTTGCCGGCGGGATTTTTCCGCAACGGCCCGGCGGCGCCGGGAAACACCGCGGCCAACGCCCGGTCGAACCTGAAAACCAGCTCATCCAGGGCGTCGTAGGTTCGTTGAGTCATGCAGGTCTCCGTGAAAGCGGGGCGGTTGCGGACATGGCGCCGATTATAACAAAAATCGGGCGAGCGGCGCGTGAGCGACGCGGCGGGCGGGCGGCGCGGTGAATGGCGAGGCGAGCAGCGTGTGAGCGACGCGGCGAGCAACGCGACACCCATTAGACGCGCCGCCGTCCCGGGCAACACCGCCGCGGCGACGTATTCCCTATTGACAAGGCGACAAACACCCCGTATCATGGCCCCTTATTTGCGTTTCAACCTGATTGATGTGATGAAAACCTATACCGCAACGCCGACGGACATCAAGCCGGAGTGGCGCCTCGTGGATGCGAAGGGGAAAGTCCTGGGGAGGCTCGCCTCCGAGATAGCCCGCCGCCTGCGCGGCAAGCACCGGCCGGAGTACACGCCCAATATGAACACCGGCGACTACATTGTCGTCATCAACGCCAGGGAGGTGCGGGTGACGGGCGACAAGGCCGCCAGGAAGACTTATTACCGCCACACGGGTTACCCGGGCGGCATCAAGTCCGCCACGTTCGCCGAAATGATCCAGCGCCGGCCCGAGTGGGTCATTGAAAAAGCCGTCAAGGGAATGTTGCCCCGGGGACCCTTAGGGCGCGACATGTTCCGCAAACTGCGCGTCTATGCCGGCGCCGAGCATCAACACGCCGCGCAACAACCCAAGCCTCTGGAGATCTGACCATGGCGGACCATGTTTATTACAGCACCGGGCGCCGCAAAAGCGCCAGCGCCAGGGTGTTTCTGAAAAAAGGGACTGGGACCATCACCATCAACAACCGCGCCCTGGACCAGTATTTCGGCAGGGAGACCGGCAGGATGATCGTGCGCCAGCCCCTGGAGAAACTGAACCTGCTGAATGATTTTGACTTCAACATCACCGTGAGCGGCGGCGGCATCTCCGGCCAGGCCGGCGCCATCCGCCACGGCATTACGCGGGCGTTGATCAAGTACGACGAGACGCATCACCGCCCCTTGCGCCAGGCGGGTTTCGTCACCCGCGACGCCCGCGAGGTGGAGCGCAAGAAAGTAGGTTTGCACAAGGCGCGAAAGCGGCCGCAATACAGCAAGCGTTAGCCCCGGCGGCGCCGGCGGGCGCCTGGGGCAAACGACAGGGGGAAGACCATGAGCGAAACGGGGCACGCCGACCCGGAGCAGCGACCCGAGTGCGATCATTGCGGGATTTTCACCATTCCGGCGCCCCACCCCATCCTGAGCGCCTGGCGGGACATATCCTACTCGCCGGTGCGCGGCCGCATCTGGTCCGTCAGCGAGGGCATCTACCGCTCCGTGTTCCTGGAGGGCAAAAAAGGCGTGGTCGCCTTTGACACCCTGACCACCCCCGGCACCGCCCGGGCCTACGCCGCGGCGGTGGGGCGGGTGTTTCCGCAAAAGCCCATACACACCATCGTCTATTCCCACGACCACCTGGACCACAGCGGTTACGCCGCGGACCTGGCTCCGAAAGCGGACGTCATCGCTCACCGGCTGTGCGCCGAGGTGGTGGCGGCGCGCCAGGCGGACGGGCAACTGCCCGCCACGGAAACCTGGGACGGCGAGCGGCGCGCCTACGAGCTGGACGGCGTTTATTTCGAGTTGCTGTACCCGGGCCCCACCCACGGCGACGGCAACATCGCCGCCTGGTTCCCCCAGGACAAGGTGCTGTTCATGGTGGACACCGTCATTCCCGGAGTGGGCTACACCTTTTTCCCCGACTGGCACTTGGCGCCTTACGTGCCGTGCATGAAGCGCTTTTTAAGCCTGGACTGGGACCTGTTCATCCCCGGCCACTTCTGGATCACGGACCGCCAGGGGTTCATCGACAACCTGGAGTACTACGAACTGATGGCGGATTTCGCCCAGCACGCCGTCATCGACGGGCTGGACCCCCACGACTGGGAGGGGCTGTGCCGCTACACCGGCGAGAAACTGGCCGGCGCCTTCGGCAACCTGTTTCGCTACCACGAATACTGCGCCATGAACCTGTCCCGCTACATGCAACAGTACCTGGCGGGCGGCTGGGGCCTGGAAGGCAACTACCGCCCGAATACCGCGCCGTTTTAACGAGGGCGAGGAGCCGCGCATGGGAGAAAACATGGGGCTGTTCACCACGGACCGGGCCCAGGACTACCTGGCGCGCGAGCCGGAGCTGGAGACGCAACAACTTTCGGAGCGGCTGTGGACGCTCAGCGACGGGACCTGCCGCACCATTTTTCTTGCGGGCGAACAAGGCGTCATCGCCTTCGACACGCTGGGCACCCCCGGCAAGGCCCGCGCCTACGCCGCCGCGGTCCAACGGGCGCTCCCCGGCAGGCAAATCAGCGCCGTCGTCTATTCTCACGATCACCTGGACCATGCCGGTTTCGCCGCCGACCTGGCGCCGCAAGCCGAAATCATCGCCGATGAAATGTGCGCCCGGGTCATCGCGCAGCGCCAGGCCCAGGGACAGCGCCGCCCCGACCGGGTCATTTCCGGCCCGAAAAACAGGATCACGGCGGACGGCACGGAACTGACCCTGCTGAACCCCGGCCCCACCCACGGCAGCGGCAACCTGGCCGCCTGGTTCGCCGAGGAAAAACTGCTGTTCTCATCAGACACCATTCTCGCCAACGCCCGCTACGGGTTGCTGCCGGACATTCACCTGGCGAACTTCACCCGCTTCATGCGCGGCTTCCTGGGACTGGACTGGGACACGTTCGTACCCGGGCGCTACCGGCTCACGGACCGGGCCGGCTTCGCCAGGGGGTGCGAGTACTTGGAGGCGATGCAAGAAACCTGCCAGCAGGCTTTCGTGGAATTCGTCCCCATCTGGGACTACGACGCCATGCGCGACTACGTCGGCGCCCGGTTGCGGGAACGGTTTGGAGACCTTGACGGCTTCGAGGAACACGTGGGCATGACCGCCATACGCGTGGTGCATCACTACTTGATGGGCGGCTGGTCCCTGGAGGACACGCCGCAACCGGGCTATCTCCTGGCGGACCAGGCGCCGTTGTAGCGGCGGCGCGCGCCGGGTCGGTTGCGCGCCTGCCTAAACGCCTGAGGTCGCAAGCCGGCCCCATGAGTGTAAGCCGCGAACCCGCCGCCATGAGCCGCGAACCGGCGCCCACGGGTCGAGAACCTGTGCTTAAGCGCGGAAATCTGCATCCGTGCGCCGTGAACCCGCCCCCACGGGCCGCGAACCCGCACCCACGGGCCGCGAACCTATGCGCCGTGCGCCCGCTCCCCGCCCTGTGCGCCGGGTTATTCCTGCGCCCATGAACCGTGAACGGTGCGCTGGATGAACCGCCGGCGGCGAGCAGGCGTCTTTTACGGCTGGTGGAACGCGGCCGCCGGCTTCGTCGGCATGGGACTGAGTTACCCCACATCACGGTGTTCGCTTTCGGCGTCATGGTGATGCCGCTGTCCGAAGAGTTTGGCTGGGGGCGCGGCGAGTTGTCGTTCACTGCGGCCATGAACAACCTGGCCGTGGTCATCGTCTCCCCCTGCCTGGGGCTTGCCGTTGACCGGCTGGGCGTGCGCCGGGTTATTCCTGCGCCCACGGGCCGCAAGCCGGCCCCATGAATCGCGGGCGGTGCACCGCATGAGCCGGCGGCGAGCAGGCGTCTTTTACGGCTGGTGGAACGCGGCCGCCGGCTTCGTCGGCATGGGACTGAGTTACCCCATGTTCACGGTGTTCGCCTTCGGCGTCATGGTGATGCCGCTGTCCGAGGAGTTTGGCTGGGGGCGCGGCGAGTTGTCGTTCGCCGTAACGATGAACAACCTTGCCGTGGTCATCGTCTCCCCCTGCCTGGGGCTTGCCGTTGACCGGCTGGGCGTGCGCCGGGTGTTGCTTCCGTCCATATTCCTCATGGGACTGGCGGTCGCCGCCATGTCCCTGCTGGCCGCCGACATCCGCTATTTCTACGCCCTGTATTTTCTCATCCCCCTGCTGGGCGCCGGCACCCTGCCCCAGGGCTACTCGCGGGTGTTGATTGCCTGGTTTTCGCGGCGGCGGGGCCTCGCTCTGGGCGTTTCCCTGGCGGGTTTCGGCGTGGGCGCGATGCTGTTGCCGCTGTTTGCGCAGGCGCTGATTGATGACTACGGCTGGCGCGTTGCGTACCTGGGTTTCGCCCTGCTCATACTGCTGGTCTCCCTGCCCGCGGCGGCGTTCGTCCTGGTGGAGCGGCCGGAAGAGATGGGGTTGCGGGCGGACGGCGCCGGCGCAGAACCCGATGCCGGCAGAAAACACGGCAACAGCGACGACAAACGCCTAACGCGGGCGGCCGCGCCGACGACCGAGACGCAGGCCGGCTTGTCCTGCACCCAGGCGGCGAAAACCGGCAGTTTCTGGCTGATCTTGGTCTCTTTCATGCTGGTGGGCGCCGCCGTCACCGCCTTGCTGGCGCACCTGGTTCCCATGCTGACAGACCGCGGCGTCGCGCCCGCCCGCGCCGCCCTGTGCATGAGCGTGCTGGGGCTGGGGCTTATTGTCGGCAGGGCCCTGGCCGGCTGGCTGATGGATCATTTCTTCGCCCCCTACGTAACGGCATGCTTTTTGCTGGGGCTGCTGGCAGGCGTCGTCATCCTGGCCGCGGGAAGCAGCGGCGGGCTGGTGTTCGCCTCCGCGGTCTGCATCGGCCTGGCCCTGGGGTCGGAAATCAGCGAAATCGCTTACCTTTGCAGTCGTTACTTCGGGCCGCGCGCTTTCGGCCTCATTTACGGCTTCATGTTCGCGGCTTTCCAGCTGGGCTCCATGATTGGTGCACCGTTGCTGGGGCTGTACCACGACAGCGCGGGCGATTACATCGGCGCCCTGTGGATGATGGCGGGCGCCGTGGCCGTCGGCATCGCGCTGATCGCCGCCCTGGGGCCGTATCCCGGGCAGGCGCACCGCCCGCCGGGCTGAGCCGCGGGAAACGCCGCGCAACATCCGCCCGCACCCGCCGCTGGAAACGCCGCACGGCGCCCGTCCTGCAAACGCCTGCGCCCGCCGCAACCGCCGCAACCGCCGGCCGCGCCGCGCCGTGGTTGTTGGCATCACGCTGAGCGCCATCCTGGAGCCGTATCCCGGGCAGGGGCGCCGGCGACCGGGATGAGCCGCTGGAAACGTACGCGGCACCCATCTGGGACTGCCGCGGAAAACGCCTCACGGCACCCATCTGAGACTGCCTCGGGAAACGCCGCACGGCACCCGTCCTGCAAACGCCTGCGCCCGCCGCATCCGCCGCGAGAACCAGCCGCGCCGCGGCGGCGCAACGCCTGAAAGGAAGTCTCGCCTCCCTGGGGCCGTATCCCGGACAGGTGCGCCGCCTGCCGGGCTGAGCCGCCGCTGGAAACACTCACGGCGCCCGTCTTGCAAACGCCCGCAACCGCCGGCCGCGCCGCAGCGGCGCGACGCCTAAAAGGAAGTCTCGCCGCCCTCGTAGGCCTTGACGGGCACGCCGGACAGGGGTTCGCCGCCGTCCCTGCCCACCCGGTAAGTTTCCTGGAAGTACAGCGAGTGGGTGCGCTCCTGGTTCATAAAGTGCGGGTGCATGGAGCACACCATGTTTTCCGGCAACACGAAGTCAAAGCCCTCGCCGATGCGCGGCATTTCTATCATGGTCATGCCGATGGAGTGGCCGCACACGTGGCCGGAGCGATAGCCGCGGTCGAAAATGGGCTTCATGCAGGCGTCGCTCGCCTGCTCCGCCGTATTGCCGGCCTTCATGTGTTCTTGTGCCAGCTCGTGAAACTCCTGGTAGGCGGTCATCATCTCCCGGGTGACGTCGTCCATGCCCTGGGGAAACATGGGACGGGAGAACTCCACCCAGTGGCCGCCCTCGCCGGCGATTTCCAGCCCGTACATCAGGCCGTCGCTGTCTTCCACCGGGCGGTTGGAGGGGAACACCATCTGCGGCGCCAGGGAGCCCCGTGCGCCGATTTGCACCATGTCCATCGTATTCCTGGCGCAGCCGGCGGCGGCAAAAGTGTTCTCCGCCACGCCCATCAACTCCGCCTCCGTGCGTCCCGGCTGGTAGGCGCGAAGCACGTCCAGCACCCCCTGCTTGTTGATTTCCATGGAGTGTCGCACCGACAGCAACTCTTCTTCGCTCTTCTGGGCGCGGGCGTAGTCGAACTGCACCTCGAAATCGACAATGTCGAAGTCCGCGGCCGCCAGGGGCGAATAATCCCGCACGTTGATGATGTACTGCAAGCCATAGACGCCCAGCCGCTTCACCCCCCTGCCCCGCAGGAAATCCGCCATCCACTCGCCGCAGTGGGCGGGGAACTCGCGTTGCTCTATGAAAACCGCCGAGTGATCGCCCACCCAGGTGGCCTCCCGGGGAAACACGCACACCGGGTCGCCCTGGGCGGGAATCACCACGTAGGCGTAGCGATGCAGGATCACGAAGCCGCACAGGTAGCGCACCGCCCCCTCGAAGCCGGTGTACTCGCTACCGCTGACGATGAGGGCGTCCAGCCCCTCCCGCTCCATGGCGGCCCGCACGTTGGCATAGCGCCGCTGGATCTCGGCATCGCTTGGACGAAAACGATTTACATGGTCAGTCATTGTTCACTCCTCATAGCTGGTAATTTTGATCTGTTTTGCGCCGCGGCGCCCGCCTTGCTTGTCACCACTCGCTGCTGAGGCGAAGCAACCACCCATAGCCAAGCCCTGCCGTGACCGCCCCCGCGAAAAGATAAACCAGGCCGGCGCACAGCGACAGGCGCTCCGGATTCTTCTGGCGCAACCAGATGTAGAGCGGGTTGCGGCGGTACGGCGGCGGCATGCCCAGCCGCTCCGGGCGTATGCCCAGGAGGTTGGCCAGAAACTGCAAAGCCGTCTTGACGATCAGGACCGCGCCGTAAAGCAACAGGCAGGATGCGCCCGCCAGCGACAGCACGGTCCAGGCGCCATCAAGAAACGTCACGACTCAACCCTCCCCCCGGCAACAAGGCAAGCATGGCGGTGCCGTGTTCCGCTTCCGGGCGCCCCAGCGCGGGCGGAGGAACGGCCCAGGGGCGCACCGCGCCGCCCCACGCCCCAGCGCCGCGCCTGCCGCGCATTCCGGCGCGTCGTGGACGAGGGAACAGCCAGGGGCGACGCACCGCACCGCCCCGGCACCGCACCTGCCGCACATTCCGGCGCGTCGCGGGCGGGGGAACAGCCAGGGGCGACGCATCGCCCCACTCCCCGGCACCGCGCAGGCCCCGCATCCAGGCGCCCCCTCGTGGGCGGGAGAACAGCCAGGGGCGCCGCACCGCCCCACGCCCCAGTGCCGCGCAGGCCGCGCACCCAGGCGCATCAAGCCCCCCGGAAAGATGCCCAGAGGCAAAAATGTGCGCGACCTGCCCGCGCCTCAGTCATGCTCCGGGTACTCCAGGCTCCACGAAGCCTCCAGTCCCTTGATCAAGGCGGCGCAGGCCTCGTTCATGGGACAAGGCACGCCCAGCTCCCGGCCGAGGCGGGCAATCCCCCCGTTCAAGGCGTCTATTTCGGTCAACCGCTCCGCCCGCACGTCCTGCAACATGCTGGGGGGATGATAGTAGGCCTTCTCGCGGCCGTAATCCAGCAGGGCCTCCGGGTCGCTGTCCAGGGTGACGCCAAGGGCATGCGCCACCGCCGTCCCCTCCCGCACCAGGGCGGACATGAGGGCGCGCACCCCCTCCTGGTCGCAGGCAACGCCGTGGGGCAGGTTCGTCAATGCTCCCAGGGGATTGGAGGCGGAATTGAAAATGAGCTTGGTCCACTGGGCGCCGCGAGCGTCCTCCATGGCCAGGCACTCCATGCCGCTGCGGTTAAGCGCATCCGCCAGTCGTTGCACCTCTTCCATGGCGGCCGGTTTAGGCGCGAAGGGGCCAATCCAGGTCTTGCCGCCGGCGTCGTGGTTGACCACGCCGGGCGCGGTGACGTGACCCGCCGGAAAAATGGTGCCCTGGATGACTCGCGGCGCGTACTCCGCCACGATTTCCTCGTTGCCGATGCCGTTCTGTATGGAGCACACCGCCCCGTCCTTGAAAATGGGCGCGGCCGCTTCCATCGCCGCCCGGGTGAGCATGGTCTTGGTGGCGATAATGCCCAGTTCGCAGGCGGGAATTTCCGCCGCCGCCGTGCGGGCGCGCACGGGGGCAACAAAATCACTGAGGCCGGTCAGACGCAGGCCGGCGCGATTGATGGCGTCCACGTGTTCCGGCGCCGCGTCCAACGCCCAGACTTCAACGTCTTCCAAGTGCGCCAGGTGCGCCGCGTACAGGCCGCCAATGGCGCCGCAACCGACGATGCATACTTTCATCGCAGAACCTGCCGGCGGCGATGTCCGCTACGCGAGGCGGCGGCGCGATGCCCGCAACGCACGCCCACGGCGCCGCAACCGACGATGCACGCTTTCATCGCAGAACCCGCCGCCGGCGACGTCCGCGGCGCGAGGCGGCGGCGCGGCGGCCGCCGTGCAAGGCAACGGCGCGATGCCCGCAACGCAAGCCAACAGCGCCGCAACCGACGATGCACGCTTTCATCGCAGAACCTGCCGGCGGCGATGTCCGCTACGCGGGGCAACGGCGCGGCATCCGCGGCGCACGGAGGCGGCGCGGCGCCCGCTACGAGCGGCCGGCGGCGGACAGGTACGCAGTTTCACGGGCTTTCACCAGTCGGTACAGGGTCTCATGGTAGGGCGCCGGCACGCCCGCTTTGGCGGCTTCGCGCACGATGGAGCCGGTAATCCAGTCGATTTCCGTCTGCCGCCCATGGCGCACGTCGTCCAACATGGAGGGCACGTGGGCGTACTCATCGCCGCTGGTGCTGCCGCGGCTCACCGCCTGGACGTTCATTTTCCAGGGATCGTCCGCCAGTTCAACGCCCCGGGCCGCGGCGATGCGCCGCGCCTCGTCCATGGCCGCATGCACCAGGTGTCCCAGGTCCGCCAGGTTGTCGCGGGCGGCGAAATCCTTGACGTGCGGCAGGTCCGTCAATGCCGAGATGCTGTTGACGGCGGAGTTGAAGATCAGCTTGGACCACTGGTGCGGCAACAGGTCCTCGTAGGCCTCCGCCAGCAGGCCGGCGCCGGTGAACAGCGCCTCCACCCGGCGCACGTACGAATAGGCGGCGTTGCCCGGCGCCCAAGGGCCCATCCAGGTGGGCGTATCCAGTTCGTACTCCACGTGCGTATCCGAATGGCGCGTGCCGCTCATAAAGGTGACGCCGGAGATGATGGGCCAGTCTCCGCAACGGCTGACCACTTCCTCGCACCCCAGGCCGTTCTGAATCATCAGCACGTGGGCGCCGGGGAAATGCCCCTTGATCAGGTCGGCGCAGGATTCCACGCCGTGGGTCTTGGCGGCAATGATCACCAGGTCCGCCGCGCCCAGTTGCGCCGGGTTCGTGGACGCCCGCACCCGGGTGTGCAGACTGGACTTGCCGCTGACCTGCAAGCCCTGCTCGTTCAGGGCCCGAGCGTGTTCTTCGCGGCGCGTCAGCACCGACACCGGATGCGCTTTGCCCAGGTGCCCCGCCAGCAGGCTGCCGATGACGCCGGCGCCTACCACGCATACCCGCTTAATCGCTTCCATTACCGCCCCCCCCGCCTGCTCAGTGCGCATCCGCCGCGGCCGCCCCGGGCGCCACCCGCTCAACGATGGCGCGAAACTCCTCGTCGGTCACCAGGCGGGCGTTTTTCACGCCCAGGGCTTTGACCTCCGCCAGCGCCGCGGCGCGCTTGTCCTCCGGCAGGTTCAGCTGCAACTCTTCCGCTTTCAGCTTGATGTTGGACAGGCCGCTTTTCTTGCCCAGCACGATGCGTCGCGGCGCGTTGACCAGCTCCGCCGAGTACGGCTCTATGGCCTGGGGAACGTGGAACTGGTTGGCCACCGCGCCGCTCTCCCGGGTGTACAGGAACTCGCCCACCACGGGCTTCCAGCCGTCCACGCTGTAGCCGCCCGCCTGTTGCACCAGTTGCGAGGCCTCCCGGGCCCGGGTCAGGTCCAGCTCCACCGGCATGTCGTACAGGCACTGCAGGGCCAGAGCCGCCTCGCAGATGTCCGCGTTGCCGGCGCGTTCGCCCATGCCGTTGATGGTGCCCTGAATCCAGCGGGCGCCGGCGCGCACCGCCGCCACCGCCGCCGCTGTGGCCATGCCAAAGTCGTTGTGGCCGTGCCAGTGTATGGGGATTTTCGGCCCCACCCAGCCGCGCACCTCGCCCACCAGCCGCTCCACCGCCTCCGGCGAACACACCCCGATGGTGTCCACCACGGAAATCTCGGCGGCGCCGTGCTCTATGGCCGTCAAGTACACGTCCTGCAAGAACGCCAGGTCGCTGCGGGTAGCGTCCACGGCGAAGAAGTTGACCGTCTCGATGCCGTTGTCCCGGGCGTGCCGGATGGCGTCCGTCACCCGTTGCAACACCACTTCCCGGGTGAAGCCGTAGGCCGCCATTTTCATGTCGCTGGTGGAGATCTCGATCAACACGTGCTTCGTTCCCAGTTCAATGTGGGCGTCCAGGTCCGCCTGCACGGCCCGGGAAAATCCCCAGATCTGCGCCCCGAGACCCGCATCCAGGATGCGCCGCACCGCCCGGGTGTCGTCCTCGGAAACCCGGGGGAAACCCGATTCGATGCGCCCCACGCCCAGCTCATCCAGCTTGCAGGCAATCTGGAACTTCTCCTCCGGCGTAAAACACACGCCCACGGACTGCTCTCCGTCCCGCAAGGTGGTGTCGTAAAAGCGCACGGGGGCGCTGCGGTCAAAGCGGGACAGGATGTCGTCCGCCCGGTTCAGCTCGCTGGTCCAGACCTTGTCTGGAGAAATTTTTGCATTCATAAACCTGTGTCCTGGTTGTTGAACCACTCATAGAGTTGATCCGGCGCGGCAAACCACACGTCGTTGCGCGCCAGGATGAAGTCAAGCGCCTCCTCGAAGTATTTTAGCCGATGCGGCGCTCCCATTATATAAGGATGGACGCTCATTGACATCACTCGCGGCTGCCGCTCGCCCTCCTGGTACAGGCGCTCGAACTGATCCACGACGCGCCGCAGCCACACCTCCGAGGCGTGCTGATGCACCACCATCATTGGCAGGTCGCTGAGTTCGAAAGAATACGGCATGGCCATCAGGGGGCCTGCGGCGGTTTTCATCATCACCGGATGCTCGTCCATGGGCCAGTCGCAGACGTAGCGAAACCCGGCCGCCGCCAGGTAGTCCGGCGTCTCCAGGGTTTCATGCAGGCCCGGCCCCAGCCAGCCCCTGGGGGGTTTGCCGGCGTATTCTTTCAGTATGCGGAATGATTTGTCGATGTCCGCCTGTTGATCGTCCACCACGTGCATGGGCGCTTGGGCGTAACCGTGGCCCATGAAATCCCAGCCGGCGTCCAGCATGGCGCGGGCCGCGGGCTCGCCCGGGCCTTCGCAGACCCGCGCGTTGAGCGCGGCGCCGGCCTTGAGGCCGCGCCGTTCCAGGGCTTCCAGGAGGCGCCATATTCCCACCCGCATGCCGTACTCGTGCCACGCCCAGTTCGGCACGTTGGGGACAGTGACCACCCCAGCTGGCGCGGTGACGTACTCCCGGGCAACGGGCTTTTCCAGGTCCCACTCTTCTACGTTGACCACCAGGTAAACGGCGATGCGCTCTCCGTTCGGCAGACGCAGGGGGGGACGCTGCGGCATGGCCGAGTAGTCGAAACGATGGTACGGGGGCTTCATCGCGCCGGCCCTTCCATGTTTTGCGCCGGCCTGTTCATCGCGGCGGGCGGCGCCTGGCGGCGAGTCGCTTTCATCGCGCCTGTCCCCCCACGCACTCTGCTGAAAATTCCAGAGTGCGGCTCGCGCCGCCGGCGCGAGTGCGGGCGCGAGCCGCTCCTGCCGCCGGCGACGCGGATGTCTGCGCCGGCCGGATTGGGCGTTGCGGGGAAATCACGCATGGGCGGCGACCCCGTTGCCGACAACGCGGAGGCGAGTACGGGCTGGGTTGCTCTTGTTGCCGCCGGCGACGCGGATGCCTGCGCCGGCCGGGTTGCTCCTGCCTCCTCCAGCGGCGGCGCGGACGCAAGCGCCGGCCGGATTGGGCGTTGCGGGGAAGTCACGCATGGGCGCTGACCCCGCCGGCGGCGGCGACTGCCGGCGCCCGCCTCTGCCGCCGCGGCACGGCGGCATCCAGCGGCTGGTACGTGGTGGTGCGTTGCCGCGGCGTTCGCCCCGCGGCGATGATGATTTCCCTCATCCGCTCCGCCGGCAACTCCTGCCCGTGGGCGGCGCCGGCGGCGCGGCTGATGCTCTCGTTCATCAAGGTGCCGCCCAGGTCGTTGACCCCGGCGTCCAGGCAGACCCGGGCGCCCGCCGCGCCCATTTTCACCCAGGAGACCTGGATGTTGACAATGAGCGGGTGCAACGCCAGCCGCGCCAGGGCGTGCATCAGCACCGCCTCGCGGAACGTGGGGCCGCGGCGCGCCCGCCCGCGGCGATACAGGGGCGCTTCTGCGTGCACAAACGGCAGGGGAACGAACTCGGTAAAGCCGCCGGTCTCTTCTTGCAGGTCGCGCACGCGCAACAGGTGCCGCGCCCAGTGCCGCGGCGCATCCACGTGGCCGAACATGATGGTGGCGGTGGATTTCAGACCCAGCCCGTGGGCCGTCCGCATCACCTCCAGCCACTGGGCCGTGTTCAGCTTGTCCGGGCACAGCTCGCGGCGCACTTCATCGTCCAGGATCTCCGCGGCCGTGCCGGGCAGGGTGGCCAATCCCGCCCCTTGCAACTCCTCTAAGTAGGCGGACAACGACAGCCCCAGGGTCTGCGCCCCGTGGCGAATCTCCAGGGGCGAGAAGGCGTGCGCGTGCATGCGCGGCTCTGCCTGCTTCACCGCCCGCAGGATGGCGAGATAGTCAGCGCCGCTGTATTCCGGGTGTATGCCGCCTTGCAGGCAGACCTCGGTGGCGCCGCGGCGCCAGGCGTCGCGCACCCGCGCCTGGATTTCATCCAGCCCCAGCCGGTAGCCCCGCTCCCGCAGGTTCTCCGCCACGCGCCCCTTGGAAAAAGCGCAGAAGCCGCAACCGAAATAACAGATGTTGGTGTAGTTGATGTTGCGGTTCACCACGTAGGTGACCGCCGCGCCGTTGACTTGCCGGCGCAACTCGTCAGCGACCTGCGTTATCAGCGCGTAATCGGCGCCGCGGGCAGTGAACAGGCGCTCGAGGTCGGCTTCCGCCAGCCGCTGGCCGGCCGTGGCCCGGTCGATGATGCGGGACAGCGGGTTGCCCAGGCGCGGCACCGGGCTTGCGTCCCGCCCTGGAGACCGGGCGCTCCCTGGGCCGGTCGGGTCGGCCGGCGGGCGCGAGGCCGGGCTTGCGGTTTGCTCTGGATGCCGGGCGGGAAACCCTGAGCCGGTCGGGTCCGCCGCCGGGCGCGGCGGCGCTTGAGCGGCGCCCGCGCACCAGGGGTCCGGACGGGCGAAGCCGGCCGCGTCCGTGGCGCGCAACACCCGGGCGTGCAGGGCGGGGTCCAGCCAGGTCTCCCGCGCCAGGACGTACTGCGGATATACCGGCAAGCGGGGAACCAGCGTTTTGCCCGCCGCCGCGGTCGCGGCCCGAAGCCGTTGCAAGTGCGGCCAAGGCGCCTCGGGATTGACGTGGTCCGGCGTAACGGGGGAGACGCCCCCCCAGTCGTTGATGCCGGCGTCAATCAGCGCGGACAAGGCGCCGGGCGACAGGTTCGGCGGCGCCTGTATGTTCATCTTTGCCCCGAACACCAGGCGCGCGGCGGCGATGGTCCACACCAGCTCCTCCAGCGTCGGCTCCGGCGCCCGCCGCATTTTCGTGCCGGGCTTGCGGCGAAAGTTCTGAATGATGATTTCCTGTAAGTGCCCATGAGTTTCATGCAGCTGCCGCAAGGCCAGCATGGCTTCTAATCGCTCCCGGCGCGTCTCGCCAATGCCGATGAGAATGCCGGAGGTGAACGGCACGCGCGCCGCCCCGGCCGCGGCAATGGCGGCCAGGCGCACCGCCGGCGCCTTGTCCGGCGAGCCGTGATGGGGGCCGCCCGGCTGTTGCAAGCGCGGCGCAATGCCTTCCAACATCAGCCCCTGGGACGCCGACACGGCCCGCGCCGCCCGCAACTCGGCAAGACTCATCACGCCGGGGTTCAGATGCGGCAACAAGGAAGTCTCGTCCAGCACCAGGCGCGCCATTTCCTGCAGGTAGGACAGGGTGGAGGCATGCCCCAGTTCGCGCAACTCGTCCCGCGCCTGCCGGTAGCGCAACTCGGGCCTGTCGCCCAGGGTGAACAGGGCCTCATGACAACCGGCCGCGGCGCCGGCGCGGGCAACGGCCAGCACCTCGTCCCGGCCGAGATAGGCCCGTTGCCCGGCCCGGGGCGGCTGGGCGAAAGTGCAGTAATGGCACACGTCGCGGCACAGGCGCGTCAACGGGATGAATACTTTCGGGGAGTAGGAAATGATGCGGCCGTGTCCCTGGTCCCGCAGGGCCGCCGCTTGGTGCGCCAAGGCGCCGACGTCGGCGCAGTCTGCCAGCGCCAACGCCGCGCGAGGCTCCAGGGGAGCGCCCTGCCCCGCTTGCTGAACCGCCCGGCGCCGCCGGCTCATGCGGGTGCGCCACCTGTGCCGCCGTTGCGCCGGGTCGCCGCGGCGCACTCCGCCGGCGCCAACACCGCACGGGGCTCCAGGGGAGCGCCCTGCCCCGCTTGCTGAACTGCCGGGCGCCGCCGGCTCATGCGGGCGTGCGGCCTGTGCCGCCGTTGCGCCGGGTCGCCGCGGCGCGCGCCAGGGGCCCTGCAACGGCGCACTCTGCCGGCGCCAATGCCGCGCGGGGCTCTAAGGGAGCGCCCTGCCCCGCTTGCTGAACTGCCTGGCGCCGCCGGCTCATGCGGGCGCGCGGCCTGTGCCGCCGTTGCGCCGGGTCGCCGCGGCGCGCGTCATGGCGCCCGCATCGGCGCAGTCTGCCGGCGCCAACACCGTGCGGGGCTCCAGGGGAGCGCCCTGCCCCGCTTGCTGAACTGCCCGGCGCCGCCGGCTCATGCGGGCGCGCGGCCTGTGCCGCCGTTGTGCCGGGTCGCCGCGGCGCGCGCCAGGGGCCCCGCAACGGCGCACTCTGCCGGCGCCAACGCCGCGCGGGGCTCCAGGGGAGCGCCCCGCCCCGTTTGCTGAACTGCCCGGCGCCGCCGGCTCATGCGGGCGCGCGGCCTACTCCGCCGTCCCGCAGATTGCCAGGATTGCCTGGATATAGACCTTGATGATATCCAGCATGTCGCCGATGTGGACCGCCTCGCCCTGGGCCGTGGAGAAGCCGCCGGCGGCGGCGTCGCGAATGCGCCCGGCAGAGCCGTAATTCACCGTGGGAATGCCGTAGCGGTTCATGTGGGCCGCATCGCTGTACCAGGTCTCCATGCCCATCTGCGGCGGCGCCCCCAGCTGGTCGGTATGGGCGCGAATAATGGTCTGCACCAGTTCATGGTCGTCGGGAATGGAGGTGCCGGGCGCCGACAGGAAGATTTCCACCTTGGTTCCCGCCAGCTCCTCGTTGGCGGCGACCGCGGCGGCGACCAGCTCGCGCACCTCGTCATAGACCCGCACCGGCAGAACGCCCGGCACCGTGCGCACATCCAGGTAGAGGCAACAGTTGTCCGGCGTGCGGGCGCCGCGCCAGGGCCAACCCCCCTCGATGGCGGAGACGTTGACCCGGGGCTGGAAGTCGTCCACCTGGTTGCGCTCGCAGTAGCCGGGGATCCAGTCGTGAACGGCGTCCAGGATCTTGCGGGACTTGTTGATGGCGTTGCCGGCCACGTCGGACCAGGCGGTGTGAATCAGGCGCCCCGGCACGGAGATTTTCAGCCAGGTGGTGCCGCAGTGCCGGGGAATCAGCATCATGTTGGTGGGCTCGCCCAGGATGCAGAAATCCGCCACGGCGCCGTGGGTGATGGCGTACTTGGTGCCGACGCCGTAGCCCTGGTACTGCCTCCCCTCGAAGTCGTTCACCGGCGACTTCTCTATCTCGCCGGCCACGCCGGCAATCACCACGTCGCCCGCCAGGGCAATGCCGGCTTTCAGAATCGCCTCCACGGCCACGATGTAGGTGCCCATGGCGCTCTTCATATTGAAAGAGCCCATGCCGTAAATCCACTCATCCTCCACCAGGGTGGCTTGGCACTGGTAGCCAATGCCGCGATGCGCCTGCTCCGGGCCGAAAGAGGTGTCCAGGTGGCCGTTGAACAGCAACGAGCGCCCGCCGCCGCGCCCTTGCAGGCGGCCGACGGCGTTGTAGCGGCTGTCCCCTATGGGTTGCAAAGTCGCGTCAAACCCTGCCTCGCCCAGGATCCCGTGCAAGGCCCGGGCGACCGTCTCTTCCTCGCCGGTGGGACTGGGAATGTCCACCAGGTCCATCACCAGGCGCACCAGCCGCTCCCGGTCAATGTGCTGGACGGCGCGCGCTGTCAGTTTCGGGTCAACCTGGGTCGTCATGGCGTCATACAATGTGGGTGACCAGCGTCCCCAGCTTGTCGATGGAGGCCTCCACCGTATCGCCCGGTTGCAACCACTTGGGCGATTCCATGCCTGCTGCGACGCCGGGGGGACTGCCGCTGGTGATGACGTCGCCGGGATACAGCCCCATGTGGGACCACCAGGAGACCAGCTCCGCGGTCTTGTAGTGCATCTGGGCGGTGTTGGAGTCCTGGCGCACCTCGCCGTTGACCCGCAGTTTCATAGCCAGGTCGTGGGGGTCGCCCAGCTCGTCCGGCGTCGTCAGCCAGGGCCCCAGAGGGCAGGAGCCCTTGAAGCTTTTGCCCATGAGGATCACCTTGTTGGAATGTTCCCGGGCCTGTATGTCCCGGGCCGACAGGTCGTTGAAAATGGTGTAGCCGGCCACGTAGTCGAAAGCGTCTTTCGGGTCCACCCGAAAAGCCTCCCGGCCGATGATGATGGCGATTTCTATTTCGTAGTCCAGCTGCCGGGTGAACACCGGAATCGCCACCCGGGCGCCGCTGGGAACCACGGACGACGGCGCCTCCAGGAACCCCGTGGGATGCTCGAAGTGAAAGTCGCCCCAGTTGTGGGATTCCCACTCCGGGTCTTTCCAGGTGGTCAGCTCCTCTAAGTGGGAGGCGAAGTTGCAAGAAGTATGCACGATCTTGCCGGGCAACGGCACCGGCGCCTGCAAGGCGACTGCGTCCGCGGGGTAAACGTGTTCGCCGGCGCCGTCCGCCCCGTCCAGCAGGGCGCGGGCCTGCTCCATGGCGGCAACGCCCCGCCGCAGAAAGTCAATCATGTCCGCCGGCAACTTGCCGCCGGACAGCGCGGCCAGGTCTGCGTAGGCGTCGTTATGCCAGGCGCCCAGGGTGCGCCGGCCGGTGCTGTTGATGTCGAATGTAGCCAATTTCATCGGCGCACTCCCTCAGGCGGCGGGTTTCAGGTTGGGGACCACTTCCTCGCCCATCAGGCGTATGGTCTCTAAGTTGGCGGCTTCGTCGGCCCCCACCACTTCCAGCAACGGCAGGTTCAAGCCAGCGTCCACCAGCTCCTGGGTGATTTCCAGGCAGTCCTCCGGCGTGCCGGAAATCACAGTGAAGCGGCGCATCATCTCGTCCGTTACCAAGTGGGCGACGTTGTCCTGGGTCCCGTCCTCGATGGCCTGGCGAAACGGCTCCCAGGCGGAGTCCGGCAGGCCGGAACCCGCCAGGATGACGTCGTTTTTGATGTTCCTGATCTTGTTGACCACGTAGGTTCCCGTGTAGGGCCGGGTGGCGTCCCGCGCCTTGTCGCCGTCCCGGGAGCAGGCGCACAGGATCACGCCGCCCACTGGGAAGTCCGGCGGCAGGGCGCGGCCGGCCCGGCGCGCGCCGTCTTCCATGTTGTCGCGGGCGTAGCGGACAAACGCGGGCGAAGTCAGCCCCGCCAGCAACATGCCGTCGCTCTCCCGCCCGCAGAGTTTCTGCATGAACGGCCCGGTGGCGCCCACGTAGATGGGGATCTCCGTGCGCAGGCCGGCGCCGGCGCGATCATACGCCGGCATGGAGGATTCGAAGCACTTGCCCTGGTACTGGTAGGCATCGCCCGCAAACACCCGGCGCATGATTTCCATGGATTCGTGATGCACCCCCACGGGCCGCAGTTTTTCGATGTCGTACTCCAGGTACTCGATGCCCACCTTGCCGACGCCAATGCCCATGATGAAGCGACCGCCGCACAACTCGTCCACGGCCGCCGCCTCGGACGCCTGGATGGTGGGGTGGCGCATGTAGGGGGAGGTGATGCCCAGCCCAATGGGGATGCGCTCGGTGGCCATGCCCACGGCCGCCAGGGTGGCGAAGCAACCGCGCGCCTCCAGCCCGTACTGGCGGAACCAGTGGTAGGCCTCGGCGATCCAGAACCCGCCGTCCATGTTCGCCGCCTCGGCCTGGCGGGCGTACGCCTGCATGGACGCCATGGGTTCGTAGGACTTGAAGATGACGCCCACCCGGGGGGCTGCGGATTTGTTCATTCCTGTTCTGTATTCTGGGAAAACGAACCGGCGGGCAACGGCAACCAGGAACCGCCCCGCCGCGCCTCGCCAACGATGGGGGCATTATAACCGACCCCGCGGCAAAGGGCAAGTTCGTTGTGCGGGCTGTTTTTTGGCCCTGGGCGACGGGGGCGGGGTGCGGCGGCACGGCACCAGCGCGACATCGGGACAATGCCGAAGCCGCGCATCCGGCACCGCGGTGCGCCCCCGTTACTGGTGGGGAGCCTCCGCCGTTACTCGATTATATGCACCCGAACTGTAATTTGGCCAGAATCGTCCGGTGGCGGCGTTGGGGTCGCCGCGTCATCGCCGTCGACGGTAACCACGTGGCAACCCATTTCTTCCAATCGGTGAACGATGGCGTTGGGCGTATGTCCGTCATCGACGACAATCACGTCATATTTCGGCCGCCATATTCCGTTGACCATATTGTAGGCAACAAAAAGGTACGTGTCGCCGGGAGCGTTTTGTTGGAATGCCTGAATGTGCGCCCGCAACTCGTTAGTCATATCCCCGCAGTACACCATGAGGCGAACCAACGTTGCCCGGGCAAGCGGCAGTTTTTGAAAGTCTTCCAGCACTTTTCCCTCATTGCTCCATTCGCACTCGCAGGCCAGCACGAGTTTCAGCAACTTGGCTTCCCGGCTCCAATTGTCGTTTTCCGTTGTAATGGGGCTGTCCCACTGCGACCAAGTCATGTCCCAGAGCCACTCCGTCCAGTCCGCATTCTCAAAGTTGTTTGGGTTAACGAATACTGAAAACCCTTGACCTTGACCAAGATTGCCCAGCGGGGTCATGATTGCTTGGGTCGTCAGGGCATCCAGGTCACCCAGACTGTTTATGACAAATGCTGTAACTTCAGCAGGACTCGTACACATGTCTGCAAACCTCTCGTAAGTTGATAACAGGTGTTTATTGTAGCCGGTCTGTTCGGGGCGACAGCGGGTTGGGGGCGCCTCCACGTCCTGGCGCAAGCTCGGGGTGCGGCGGTCGGCACCAGCGCGGCAACGCCGCGGCGAGGTAGCCGCGCACTCAGCACCGCAGTCCGCTCCCTCGGTGCTTGTGGGGAGCGCGGGCTACCCTGGCTACTACGGTAGGGGATGGATTTCGCCGTTCATGATTTTGCCTTTCTCGACGATGTCGGTAGTGCCCTGATCATTGACCACAAGCACGACGTATTCCAGCCACCAGTTCCCCTTTTTGTCTTCGTTGGAGGCAACCAAGAGGTAGGTATCTCCGGGCTTGTTGTGTTTGAATGCGTGAATGTGTCCTCGCAACCTCTCGTATACAGGGGGCTTATTCTCCCTGTCTTTCTTGGGGGTGGTGGGGATGTCATAAACCATCAGGCGAATCGTTGCCCGGGAAACCAGCAACTTTCGAAAATCTTTCAACACCTCTCCATAGATTCCCCACTCGCTCTCGCCAGCCAAAACGAGTTCCTGCATCTCGTCTTCCTCATTCCAGCATTCCTGATTCCCGTTGCTTTCTTCATCCTGGCTGGTCTCGTCGAACTTCGCCCAAATTATGTCCCAGAGCCACTCACCACAGTCAGCATTTTGGCACCCGCCTGGTTCAGGACGGGCCGAAAACCCTAAGGATTGACCGAGGGTACCCAAGCTGGTCCGGATTTTCTCGGTCCATTCTTGCGGACTATTAATGCTCTCACCTTGGGCTTTCCTTTGGATATCATCATCCCGGATTTCCTTTTCAATGACTCTGAATCTTTCGATGATGCGCGCAACAAGCATTCCGCGCACAACAAGTTCGCATGGATTCGTGCAACTGCCCGGGTTCGTGCAACCGCATGAGTTGGTCGTACAATTCATACCGTAACTCCTTCATAAGTGGTTAACAGGACGGC
>CAZDXS010000127.1:0-1735 GCA_964509455.1 uncultured Enterobacteriaceae bacterium
GGGCGGAGGGCGCCGGATCAGTCGAGGGCGGTGCCGGACGGCGGAGGGCGCCGGCGTAGTCGAGGGAGGCGCCGGCGCAGCCGCGGGCGGCGCCGGGCCGGGCACCGGCGCTTGGCATTCGCCCCGCCGCGGCGAAGTTGCTGGTACGGGCGCGGGCGGGTTGTTGTATAATGCGCGTCTTTCAAGTCGGAACTCGGAACACGTGGCAAACTCCCAGGCTCCCCTGTCGCCCTTTTTACAATACCGGCCGCAGCTTACGTCGGTGCTGTCCATAACGCATCGCATCACCGGCGTGTTGCTGTGCGGCGGCGCCTTGTTGCTCAGCGGCTGGCTGGCGGCGCTGGCCCTGGGGCCGGCGGCCTACGACCCGGTGTTGCGCTGTATCGGCGCCTGGTACGGGCGGCTCGCGCTGGGCGGTCTCCTGTTTTCCCTGTACTACCACCTTTGCAACGGCGTGCGGCACTTGCTCTGGGACCTGGGACTGGGGCTGGGGCTGAAAAGCGCCTACCGCAGCGGTTACCTGGTGGTGTTGCTGTCTGTGTTGCTGACGCTGGCGACCCTGTGGGCGGGAGGCGGGACATGACGCGCCGCCCCGGCCCGGCCCTGCGCCACTGGTGGCGGCAACGCCTGTCCGCCGCCGCCCTGCTGCCCTTGTCCCTGTGGTTCATTTACGAGCTGGCGGGCATGGCGTCTTACGAGTACGCCGCGGCGCGCGCCTGGCTGGCGCAACCGTCCACCGGCGTCCTGCTGTTGCTGTTTATTCCCGTCCTGTATTACCACGCCCAGTCCGGCCTGCAGGTGATCATCGAGGATTACCTGACGCCGCAACGCCATGGGGCCGCCCTCATCGTCGTGCGCGGGGTCGCCGCCGCCGGGGCGCTGGCCGCCGTGCTGGCCCTGGCGAAGGTCTTCCTGGAGGCCTGAGCGGTGGGCGCCGCCTACCCTCTCATTGAACACGAATACGACGTGGTGGTCGTGGGCGCCGGCGGCGCCGGCCTGCGCGCCGCCTTCGGCATGGCGGAGAAGGGCCTGAAAACCGCCTGCGTCACCAAGCTGTTTCCCACCCGCAGCCATACCGTGGCGGCCCAGGGGGGCATGAGCGCCGCCCTTGGCAACATGGGCGAGGACGACTGGCGCTGGCACATGTACGACACCGTGAAAGGCTCGGACTGGCTGGGAGACCAGGACGCCATTGAATACATGTGCCGCGAGGCCATCCCCGCGGTGCTGGAGTTAGAGCATTACGGCGTGCCGTTTTCCCGCACCGAGGACGGCCGCATCTACCAGCGCCCTTTCGGCGGCATGACCACCAACTACGGCGAGGGCACGGCGCAACGCACCTGCGCCGCCGCGGACCGCACCGGCCACGCCATCTTGCACACCTTGTACCAGCAGTCCTTGAAGCACGACGCCGAGTTTTTCATTGAATACTTCGCCCTGGACCTGGTGATGGACGATGCCGGCGCCTGTCGCGGCGTGCTGGCGTGGGACCTGGAGCGGGGCGAGTTGCACTGCTTTCGCGCCCACTGCGTGGTGCTGGCCACGGGCGGCTACGGCCGCGCGTACTTCTCTTGCACCTCGGCCCATACCTGCACCGGCGACGGCAACGCCATGGCCCTGCGCGCCGGGTTGCCGTTGCAGGACATGGAGTTCATCCAGTTTCATCCCACCGGCATCTACGGCGCCGGCGTGTTGATTACCGAGGGCGTGCGCGGCGAGGGCGGCTACCTGACCA
>CAZDXS010000128.1:0-2356 GCA_964509455.1 uncultured Enterobacteriaceae bacterium
GCGGTAACCCGCAAGACGGTGCTGGAGGAAAAACTGATACGCTTTTCCAGCACCAGTGAGAAAACCCTCTACGCGCGCCGCGGCGGGAAAACCAGTTTCGATAAATCCCTGCTCAAAAAAGAGGCGTTTCAGGGCGTCCGCAAGAAGCCCCGCGCCAACCAGCTGTTGCTGGGTTGCCCCGCGTTCCAGCAGGCGGAGGATTTTCAGCCGGTCTATGGCTGGTTCAGGGACGTCCTCAAGGTGGTGGGGCCGGGTGCGAGTTGCGGCCCCATAGAGCCGTTTTTTGACGAGAAACACCCCTTGCATCAGACCATGAACGACATGCTGGGGGCCTTGGATACCGGCATTGACCATCTTGGCGGCAAGAAAGTCCCGCCGGCGCGCCTGCAACTGCCGGATGATATGAGAACCAGGTTGCACGAAGAAGTCGGGGAAGACGCGGCGGTCTATGCGCCCGCACTGCCCGGCGACCAGCGTTTCAGCTTCGCCCGCAAGGGCGGCAAACTGTTCGCCAGGCAACTGGGAACCTATCGTTACGTGGGAGGCGATAAGTACGTCGGGTTTGATCTTGCCGAGGAGTCGACAGGAACGCGGCGCCTCATCGGCCTGTTGCCCGCGTTTCTCGACCTGGTCGACAAGGGGTCGAAGAGCGTCTATGTCATCGATGATATTGACCGCAACTTGCATACCCAGCTCAGTTACTGCCTGCTCGAATGCTACTTGGCGTACTGCTCCGCGGAGACCCGGTCGCAACTGTTGCTGTCCACCCACGACGTCATGCTCATAGACCAGCGGTTGTTGCGGCGCGATGAGATTTGGGTGGCGGACAGAGAATACAGCGGCGCATCATACTTGACCCATGTCGGCAACTACAAGGACATTTGCCGCGACAAGGACGTTCGCGGCAGCTACCTGGGCGGACGACTGGGCGGCATTCCATACCTTCCCATGGGCGACGGCCTCCCCACCCCCTGACCCGCCGGCAACAAGAACAGGGATGTCCAAACCATCACAAAAACAAAGAAGCAGGGCGCGCGCCGGACAGCCGGCCCGCCGGAAGACGTTCGTCATTGCGACCGAAGGCAGCAAGACCGAGCCGCAGTATTTCAACCTTTTCAAAAAACCATACTCAAAAATCCAAGTAAAATGCCTCAACAGCCGCCATGACAGTGCGCCCGGGCAGGTGCTGATGCGAATGAAGCGACACCTCCTGGATAATCCCTTGCAACCCGGCGATGAAGCCTGGCTTGTTGTCGATAAGAACAACTGGAGCGAGCAGCAGTTGGCGCCGCTGGTCGCTTGGGCAAAACAAGACGACAACCACCACTTGGTCCTCAGCAACCCCAAGTTCGAGTACTGGTTGTTGCTCCATTTCGAGGACGGCAAGGGCGTCGGTTCTTCGCAGGAGTGCGATAAGCGCCTCAGGCGCCGCCGGCCCAATTACCGCAAGGGAATTGACGCGAGCGATTTCACCCCCGAACGCATCAAGCAGGCGGTGCGCCGGGGGCGACAACGGGGCCGCTCGTCCAAAGACGCCTGGCCGCGCGCCCCGGGCAACACGACAGTGTGGCAACTGGTCGAAAATCTGTTGCCGGCGCTTGACCCGCCGGCGTAACGCCGCCCCGCCGCGGCACAATACCGGCCGGGCGCGTCATTCGCCTTGACAGCCGGCGTCCGTCGGGGCGGATGCTCGGGCGGCGCAGCGGTGCGGCAACTGGTCGAAAAACTGATGCCGGCGCGACCCTCCGACGCCCGGCGTTGCGGGCCGGAAACTTTTCCTTGACTCGAACGGAGCCAAGCCGTATAATGCGTCCAGTGAAATGGTAATCTCTCATACACGAGCAACATGCTGATCTACTTTTCTGTCGAGAACTGGGCGTCGTTCCGCGACAAGGCCGCCCTTTACATGGAGCCCGGCCGCGAGCGCCGACACAACCACCGGGTTCCCCGGTTGCACAAGTACCGGACCAGGGTGTTGCCCATCGCGGCGCTGTACGGCGGCAACGCCGCCGGCAAGACCAACCTGTTCCAGGCGCTGGAGTTCGTCCAACGCCTGGTGGTCGACGACGGCCCTGCCGACGTCCCGATTCCCGTCCGCCCTTTTCGCCTGTACGACAGCGGAGAAAAGAAACCCACGCGCTTTTGCATCGAGTTGCTGGCTGACGAGACCATGTACCAGCTCAGCTTCGCGGTAACCCGCAAGGCGGTGCTGGAAGAAAAACTGATACGCTTTTCCAGCACCAGTGAGAAAACCCTCTACGCGCGCCGCGGCGGGAAAACCAGTTTCGATAAATCCCTGCTCAAAAAAGAGGCGTTTCAGGGCGTCCGCGAGAAACCCCGCGCCAACCAGCTGTTG
>CAZDXS010000129.1:0-17307 GCA_964509455.1 uncultured Enterobacteriaceae bacterium
GTTATGGTCCATGGACAGGGCCAGGGACGTGCTGCCCAGGGCCCGGCGCCAGGAAGCATCGCTTTCCCCCGCCAGGGCGCGCACGCCGGACATGACCAGCCCCGCCGCCGAGGACTGCCCGCCCAGCTGCATCTTGCCGGAGCCCTCCAGGGCCTCGTCTATGCACTCCGTCACCGCGTTGCGCGCGCCGGCGCTCATGGCCCGCGCCAGCTCCGGCAGGATGGTCTCGTTCACCTCGCGCAGGCGCTCCGCCACGGCTTGGTCCTGAATGACCACCTCCGTCTCGTCAATGACGGCGGCGCTGTGTCCCAGGGTCGCCAGCAGGCGCACGGTCTCGTCGGACTCGGCATGGTTGTCCGCCAGCGCATTCAGGGTGAACGTCCCCGCGGCGCTGGGCGTATCCGCCGGAATGGTGATGGTGAAGCGGTCGCGGTCGGCCCGGTAGTCCGCGCCCGCCGCGGCGCTGCCGGCGGCTACTGTCACCGTGACCCGCGTCTCCACCGGGCGCGTTATCCCCTCCAGCAGGGTGGCCGTTACTTCCAGAGTCGCGGCGCTGCCCTCGGTAACCCGCGCCGGGGCAACCGCCAGGGTGACGGGGCTGCTGTTGAGGATGGTGACCGTCGCGCCTTCCACGCGCAGGCGCTCGGTCGTGCCGCTCACCACAACAGTCTCGTCTTCCTCCTCGTCCGCATCCACCCGGGTGGTCAAGGTGAAGGTCTCCGTCGCGCTTGCCGCCCCCGCGGGAATGGTGATGGCGAACCTATTTCGGTCGATGGTGTAGTCGATATCCGCCGCGGCCGTGCCGGGCGCCGCGGTGACCGCCACCCGGGTGGCGACCTGGCGCAGGACCCGCGCCGGCAGGGAAGCCGTCACTTCGATGACGTCAATGCTGCCCTCCAGTACGCGCGCCGGCGCAGTCCGCAAGGCGACGGCGCCGTCGCTCAGAATGCCGATTTCCCCGCTGATGACGTTGAAATCGGTTGCCGCGCCGCTCAGCACAATGGTCTCTTCCGCCTCGGTCTCATCGTCCAGCAAGGCGGCCAGCTCAAACATCCCCTCCGCGCCGCTCGCGCCCGCGGGAATGGTGATGGTCAGGCGGTTGACGCTGGCGGTGTAGTCGTTGCCGGCGCCCGCTGTGGCCGTGCCGCCCCCAATGGAAACCGCCACTGGAATGGGCGCGGCGCGCGTTACGCCCGCCGGCAGGGACGCCCGCACGCCGACGCGCACCGTGTCGCCTTCCAGCACCCGCGACGGTGCGGCGCGCAGAATGACGGCGTCCACGTTCTCAATGGCGACCGCGGCGTCGGTGACGGCGAACCCGGCGGGCGCCGTGCCGCTCACCGCCACGGTCTCATCCGCCTCGGGGCGAGCATCCGCCAGCGCCTCCAGGTCGAACGTGCCGGTGCCGGTGGTATCCCCTCCGGTGATGGTGATGTCGAAGCGGTCGGCGCTCACCGTGTAGTCATCGGCGGCGCCCGCTGTTGCGGTGCCGTCCGCCACGACAACGCGCACCACGACGTCCTCGACAACCGCGGCGCCCAGCGTCGCCGTTACCGCAACAGTAGTCGCCGCATCGCCCTCCGCCACCGTATCCGGGTCAACGCTGAGAGTGATGGGGATGGGGGCCACGTCGGTGATGGTCGCTTGCGCGGCGGTCACCGTGAAGCCGGCGGGCGCCGTGCCGCCGACGGCCACGGTCTCGTCCCCTTCCGCGTCGTCGTCATCGCGCAACGCGGTCAGGTCGAACGCACCCGTGCCGGCGGTATCTCCTGCGGCGATGGTGATGTCGAAACTGCCCGTGCTGATGGTGTAGTCATCAGCCACGGTCGCCGTGCCGTCCGTTACCGCAACGCGCACCACGACGTCCTCGCTGACCGCGGCGGGCAATGTCGCCGTTGCCGTGACAGTGGTCGCCGCATCGCCCTCCGCCACCGTATCCGGGTCAACGCTGAGAGTGATGGGAATGGGAGCCACGTCGGTAATGGTCGCCTGCGCGGCAACCACCGTGAAACCGGCGCCCGCCGTGCCGGTGACCGCCACGGTCTCGTCCCCTTCTGCGCCGTCGTCATCGCGCAACGCGGCCAGGTTAAATACGCCGGAACCAGCCATGTCGCCGGCGGTGATGGTAATGTCGAAGCGATTGGCGCTCACGGTGTAGTCGTCATCTACGGTGGCCGTGCCGTCCGCCACCGCGACGCTCACCACCACGTCGCTGTCCAGCGCTTCTTGCACCTCCGCCGTCACTGTAACGGCGCCGGATTCTCCCTCTGCCACCGCGGCCGGGTTAACGTCCAGGGTGATGGGTACGGCGACCGCGTCGGTGATGGCGACCTGTGTGCCGGTCACCGCGAAGCCGGCGCCGGCCGCGCCGCTCACCGTCACGGTTTCGCCGCCCTCGTTCAGGTTGTCCGTCAGGGCAACCAGGTCAAACCTGCCCGCTGCGCTGGTCGCGTTGGCGGGAATGGTGATGTTGAAGCGGTCCGCGCTGACGGTGTAGTCGTTGCCGACGCCCGCCGTGGCGGTGCCGTCCGCCACCGTGACGGCGACCGTAACAGCCGTGGCGCGTGCGGCATCCAGCGCGGCGGTCACCTCGATGGTTGCGGAAACTCCCTCCATTACCGAATCCGGGTTGACGCGCAGGGTGACGGGGGCGATGGCCGTATCCGTGATGGTGAGCGATGCGCCGCTCACCGTGAAACCCGCGGGCGCCGTGCCGGAGAGCAATACCGCTTCATCCCCCTCCGCATTGTCGCTGTCGGCTCGCGGCGTCAGCCGGAACGCGCCCGTGCCGCGATTGCCGCCGGCGGGGATGGTGATGGTGACAAAGTCCGCGCTGACAGTGTAGTCAGTGCCTTTTGTCGCCGGGTTGGCGACGCCGCTGCCGCCGATGTCGACCCGGACGTCGACGTTCGCGGCCGCCGTGCCGGAGTCAAGCATTGCCGTTACCGTGATCTCGGTTTCAGCGTCCCCCTCCGCCACCGAAGCGGGCGCAACGATCAGGCTGACGCCGCCGGCGCCGGGGGGCGGCGCAGGCGTCTCCGCCCGCTCCTCGATGGTAAGAGATGTGCCGGTGATCATGAATGTGGAGCCCTGGGGCGGGGCGCCGTTGATCAGCACCGTCTCGCCCGCCGCCGCGGCGTCATCGTCCTCCAGCGGCGTCAGTCTGAACGTGCCCGCGGCGCTGGAATCGCCCGCGGGAATGATAATCGTGAAACTGTCCCGGTCGACGGTGTAGTCGTCGGCCGCCGTGGCGGTGCCGGCGGCCACCGCTATGTTGACGGGCACGGGTTGTGCGAAAGAAACGCCGCTGCCAAAGTCCGCCGTCACCGTGACGGCGACGGCGCCGTCCCCCTCCATCACCGAGCCGGGAGCAACGCGCAGGGCGACGGGCGGGACGCCCTCCAGGGGCCGGTCCGTGTCCTTGAAGACGATTTGGGTCGGATTGACCAGGTAGCGGCCGCTGGACGCGCCGGAGTTGCCGATGCGCACAGAGCCGGTGATTACCAGGGTTTCATCGCCCTCCACCAGGTCGTCGTCCAGCACCTCCATGCCGGCCGAGCCCTCGCCAAACCCCATGGCGCCGCTGGTCTCGCCGGCGGCAATGGGAATGATGATGGTGTTGCCGGACAGCCGGAAATCCCGCCGGCCGTCCTGCGCCGTGCCGGCCGTGCTGCCGGCCGTTCCTTCCGTATCGATGAAGGCGAACACCCGGATGTTTTGCGAAGCAGGCATATCCAGCTCGGCCGTAACCTGGATGTCGACATTCTCATCCCCTTCCGTCACTTCCTCCGGCGCAACGGTCAGGGTGACCACGGTGGGGGGCACGTCCTCGATGGTGATCGTCGCGGGAAAAACCGCTACGATGTCGTCGCTGGGCCCTATGGTCCTGACGCCGGTGATCGCCACGGTCTCAGGCCCCTCGGTTCCGTCCAGGTCGAACTCGGGGACTATGAACACCCGGTGCGTGTTGCTTTCAGTCTCGCCCGCGCGGATCTCAAGGGTGAACTCCTCGGACGAAACATCGGAAATGAAGCGGTAATCCTCCCGCACCGTGGCGGTGCCGTCGCCTATCACGCCCGTTATCGCGGTATCCCTGAGCACCGGGGCGGCCGCCGTCGCCCGGATCGTGAACTCGGTGGCGTTGCCGCCTTCCATTATGGACGACGGGGTGACCGACAAGGTGATTTGCGGGGTGTCCAGGATGCCCATGCGCACCTCGGCGGCGGAGAAGCCGGCGCCCGCATCGGCGCGGACGGCCAGGAACTCCTGCTGTTCTTCCACGGCGTCCAGCACCACGTCCATTTTGAACGCGCCTGTTACGCTGTTTTCGCCCGCGGGGATGGTGAGGGTGAGCGGGCTGGGGGTCACGGCGTAGTCATTGCCCTGCGTCGAGGTGTCGTCCACCAGCGTCACCGTTACGGGCGTGTCCGTCACGCGGCGGCTGCCGCCCGGCAACGCCGCGGTGACCGGAATATCGTACTCGGCGCCCTCGCGCACGATGCGCAGACCCAGAGTCAGGTCCAGGGCGGGATCCACATCGGCGATATACACTCCGGCGTCCACCACCGCGAAGCCGGCCCGGTTGGTGCGGCCGCTGATCTCTACGCTCTCTGCGCCCTCGTCGCGGCTGTCCGCCAGCGGGGTCAGCGAGAACGTACCGTTGCCGCTGGTCCCGCCCCTGGGGATGGTGATGTTGAATAAGTCGTAGCTGAGCGTGTAGTCATTGCCGGCGCCCGCGGTCGCCGTGCCGCCGCCCACCGTGACGGCCACCACGGTCTCCGCATCGGCCGCGGCGTCCAGCGTCGCCGTTACCGTGAGGAGAGTCGCGCCCTCCCCTTCCGTCAGCAGGGTGCGCGGGGCCACGCTCAGCACGATGGGCGTGACGTTGCGGATGCTCAGCCGCGCCTCGTTCACCCTGTAGCGTCTTTCGCTGGTGCTGCCGGTAACCAGCACGGTCTCGTCCGCTTCCGGGTTGACGCTGTCCGGCGTCGGCCGCAACACGAAGCGGCCGGTGCCGCGGTTCTGCCCGCGCGGAATGACAATGGTGAACGGCGCCACCTCTTCGTAGTCAGCGCCCGCCGTGGCGGTGCCGCCGACCACCGACACCTCCACGTCGGTGTCCGCGTTGGGGCGCACGCCCCCGGCCGGAAACGCCGCGGTTACGATGATCGCCTGCTCGTCGCCTTCCGTCACCACGTCCTGGTTCACCGCCAGGTTGATGGGGGCCCGGTCGTGCAAGAAGATGCGCAGGTCGCTGACGGACACGCCCACCGCGGCGGCGGTGGAACCGCTCACTCTCACGGTTTCAGGTCCCGCCGTTTCATCCTCGTCGTCCTGCAACACGGTGAGATCAAACGAGCCCGAGGCCTCGCGCCGGTTCGCCGGAATGGTGATGGTGAAGCTGTCCCGGCTCACGGTGTAATCGGCGCCGGCGGTCGCGGTTTCGCCCGCCACCGTGATCTGCACGTCGGTGGGGACGTTGCGCGGGGTGCTGCTCGCCAGCAGGGAGAGCGCCACCTGGATGGTTTGCGTGTCTCCCTCGAACAACACGGTGGGAGTCAATCCCACGACAATTTCCGCCTCGTCCAGGATCCTGACCGCGGCGTCGGTCACCCCGAAGTTCGACGTTGTGCCGCGAACCAGCACTGTTTCCGCTCCCTCGCCGCCGTCCGTATCGTCGGATGCGGCCAGCGTGAAACTTGCCGTGCCGCTGCTGGTGTGCGCGGGAATGGTGAGGGTGAAGTCCGCCGGCGCCGTGAAATCGGCGCCTGCCGTGGCGGTGCCGCCGACCACTGTCATCGCCACGACGGTGTCGGTTTCGGACACGATGGCCTGCGGCATGGTCGCCGTCACGGTGAAGTTCTGGGATTCCCCCTCCATCACGCGGTCCGGATTGACGCTCAAGCGGATGGGGGAGCGGTCGCCGATGACAATGAAATAGCTGCTGACCGCCAGGCCGGCCGCGCCCGTGTCGCCGATGAGGGTCAGGCGCTCGGTGCCGGCCTCGTCTTCGGTGTCCGGCAACGCGGTTATTCTAAGCGTCTCCGCGGCGCTGGTATCGCCCGCGGGGATGGTGATGGTGAAACTGCTCTTGTCGACGGTGTAATCCACGCCCGCCGTCGCCGTGGTGTCGGTCACCATCACTCTCACCTCGGTGTCGCTGGTGCGCGCGGCGCCCGCCGCCAGCCGGGCAGTCACCTGGAGGTCCCGGGTATCCCCCTCGAACAGGGCGGCCGGGGAGGCGGACAGGAAAACCTCCGAGCTGTCGTTAATCCGGAACGAGGCGGGCGTCACCGCAAAGAACGGCGCCGTTCCAGTGACCGCCACCGTTTCCGTGGGCTCGCTGCCGTCGGCGTCCATGGTCGCATCCAGGGTAAACGTTTCCGTGGCGCTGGTCTGGCCGTTGGGGATGGTGATGGCGAAGCGGGTCCTGTCTGCCGTGTAGTCCACACCCTCCGTTGCCGTGTCGCCCGCCACTGTTGCGTTCACGACGACGTCTCCCGAGAAGCCGGGCGGCAGGGGCGAAGGCAGGGACGCGGTCACGACAACCTGGGCGCTGTCGCCCTCCGCCGCGCGCTCCGGCGCCAGGCTCAGCGTAATGGGCGAGACGTTCCCAAACGGGAACCTGTAGCTAGCGGCGGTCTCGCCTCCCGTCGTAACGGCGGTGAGAGTCGCGTACTCGGCGTCCTCCACCTCGGCGTCCGTCAGCACGTCGAGTTGAATGGTTGCCGTGGCGCTGGTTTCGCCCGCGGGAATGACGATGGTGAACTGGTCCCGGTCCACGGTGTAGTCCTCCCCCGCCACCGCATCATCGCCGGTCAACATAAGGTCCACCTCGGTGTCGGTGGTGCGCGCGCCGCCCCTCAGGTTGGCTCTCACCGTGACGCTGTGGCGGGTTCCCTCGAACAGAGTGTCGGGCGGGTTGACGGTCAGGAACAGCGGCGGCACGTCGTTAATCTCGAGCTCCGCGCCCACGACCGCGTAGTTTGCCGCGGCGCCGGTGAGCGCCACGATCTCCGTGCCTTCGTCGCCGTCGGCGTCTTGCAACGGGGTCACGGTGAACCTCCCTATGCCGTTGTCGGCGCCGTCTGCAATGGTGATGGCGAACTGTTGCGGGTTCACGGTGTAGTCCGCGCCCGCCGTTGCAGTGCCGTCCGTCACCCTGACCGTGATTTCCTGGGCGCCGGAAGCGCGGCCGCCGCCCAGTATCCTGGCCGTCACCGCCGTGGGAACGGCGCCGTCGTCCTCTTGGACGACATTGGCATTCGCATCGAACACCAACTGGATGGTCTCGCGGTCGGTGATGATGATGCCGTCAGCGGCCATGAGGTCCGTGGTCTGGGACGGCGTCGGATTGACCCGGATGCGGGTGGAGACGAATTCGGACTCCACCTCGCCGCCCAGCACCACGGACTCGCCGCCTTCCGCGAGCGCCGTGTCCGGCAGGGATCTCAGGTCGAAGTCGCCGCCGGCGCTGGTGCGGCCGGCGGGGATGGTAATGTTAAAATCCGGCACGCGCTCGAAATCCACGCCGGGGGTGGCGGTGCTGCCGGACGCGCCCACAGTGACGGTCACGACAGTGTCCTCCTGCCGGGCGTAATCCAGCGTAGCCGTTGCCCGGTAGCTTCTTTCATCGCCCTCTGGAAAGCCGGCAAGACGGCCGTCATTGGAGCGCACGCTCAAGGTGACGGCGTTGGGCACGTTGGCAATGTTGACGTAGGCGGGGTCCAACACCACCAGGGGAGCGCCCTCCACTTCTGCGGTGACGGCCACGGTCTCCCGGCCCTCGGTCTGGAAGTCGTCCGCCAACGGCGTTAGCACGAATGTTCCCTCGACGGGATTGTGACCGTTCATGGGAACGAAGAATTCATCCTGGGGGACGGTGAAGTCCAGCCCCTGCGTGGCGGTGCCGCTCCCCACCATGAACCGGATCCGGGCGCCGCTGGTGGAGGGACGGTTGACGTCGGAGGTGGCGAATTCCGCCCGCACGCGCACGGTGGTATCGCCGTCCGTCTCTTGCACCTCGGCGGGTTCCACGACGGAGATTCTGAGAGCATGCCGGTTTGCGATTTCAATTCTAGCCCGACCCGGCAGGCAACAATCGCCCACGCGCTGTTGCGGTCTTCCTATGATCTCGCCGCCCACATACACCACCTCATTGACTTCGATGGCGGTATCTTTCAGGGCGGTGAACAAAAAGCCCGGCCGGGTGCTTTCACTCATGTCGTTGGGCGGCACGGTGATGACGAAACTCGGCACCGGCTCGAAATCCACGCCGGGGGTGGCGGCGTCCGTGTAGAACCCCTGGCCCACCCCCACCGTGATTCGCACGGGGATGGGGACGCGGACCTCGCGCGACAAGGTCACCCTCACTCGGAAGCGCTTGGTGGCGCCTTCCGCAACTTCGTTGCCGCCCTCGGCGCCGAACGCCGTCAGGATGACGCTGACAATTCTGTTGGCAATCTCGAGCTCGGCGCTGGAAACCGAGAGCCCTTCGCCGGTACCGCTGATAATCACGGTCTCATCATCCTCCAGGGGGTCGCCTTCGTCCGGCGCCGTGATCCGGAACGTGCCCGTGCCGCTTGCCGCCCTGGCGGGAATGGTGATGGTGAAACTGTCGGTATCGACGGTGAAGTCCTCGCCCATGGTCGCCGTGCCGCCGGCTACCGTCACCTGTACCTGGATGGGGGTGGTAAAACGGGTGCCGTCCGTGATGGTCGCCGTCACCGTGACGTCAGTGGTAACAGCAGGGTCTCTCTCGCCCACCTGGGCTTCAACGCTCAGCTGGACCGGCACCGGCGGCGGCTGTTGCGCCTGCGCGGCGGGGACGAGGCTCGCCAACAGGAGAGCGCCGAATGCGCCCAGGGCCAGGCGCCGGGCGTTGCGGGAAACGGGAGCGGAAAGGGGTCTCAACGTGTGGATCATGGCGTTACCAGTGCGGTGCGGTTGCGGCGACGCCTGCCGGCGCTGGAAGAGATGCGTCAGCGCGGCAACAGGCGAGGCGGCCGGCCGGCGGTGCGCCCCCGGTGCGTCTGATCGTGGTGCGTCTGCTCGCGCGTCTGATCGTGTCGTGTTCTTGCGGCACAATCCGGCAACTGCTTGTCTCATTCGCTGCTCTCCCCGTGGTTAGCTATGCAAGCCCATAAGGTTGTTCTGTTGCGCAACAACTCCCGGCGCACCTCTCGTTGTCCGGCCTTAGGCCGGCGGTCGCGCACCGCCGCTGAGTGCGGCAACAGCGCAAAAACCTTCCTCCCGAGCGCGAACCGGTGCGGGGAGGATACGCCGGAAGCGGCGGCAGGTCAAACACTTTCGCAGTGCGAAACCCGCAAGCGCCGCACGAACCCGCCGGGCGCTCCTATTTTTCGTCCGCCCGGCTCACGGAGACCCGGGCCGCCCGGAGCTTGCCCACCTGCACCACGTGGGTGGAGCCGACGGCGATGGCCTGGGCGCCGTCCTCCACTCTTTGCGAATCCACGCGCACCGCGCCCTGCTGAAGCAGGCGAATGCCTTCCGAGGTGCTGGCCGCCAGGCCGCTTTCTTTCAGCAGGCGGGCGATGGGGATCTCGTCCCCCGCCACCGCCACTTGCTTCTCCTCGAGGTCCGCCGGCAACGCGCCCTGGCGAAAGCGCGCGTTGAATTCGGCTTCAGCGGCGAGGGCGGCCTTGCTGCCGTGAAAACGCTCGACGATTTCCAGCGCCAGCTGCGCCTTGGCATGGCGGGGGTTGGCGCCGGATTCGGTCTCCTCGCGCAGGCGGCGCACGTCGCTCATCGGGCGAAAACTAAGCAGCTCGTAATAGCGCCACATCAGCTCGTCGGAGACGGACATCAGCTTGCCGAACATGTCTCCTGCGGGCTCGTCGATGCCCACATAGTTGCCCAAGGACTTGGACATCTTCTGCACGCCGTCCAGCCCCTCCAGGATGGGCATGGTCAACGCCACCTGGGGAGGGCGCCCCTCCTCTTTCAACAACTCCCGGCCCACCAGCAGGTTGAACTTCTGGTCGGTGCCGCCCAGCTCCACGTCCGCTTGCAACACCACCGAATCGTACCCCTGCATCAAGGGGTACAGGAACTCGTGAATGGAGATGGGTTGCTGGGCGGCGTAGCGTTTCTTGAAGTCGTCCCGCTCCAACATGCGCGCCACCGTGTAGCGGGAGGCCAGCCGGATCATGCCCGCGGCGCCCAGCGCGGCGCCCCACTCGGAGTTGAAGCGGAACTCCGTCTTGTCGGGATCCAGGATGCGGCAGGCCTGGCGCCGGTAGGTCTCGGCGTTTGCGGCAAGCTGCTCGGCATTCAACGGTTTGCGGCTGACGTCGCGGCCGGACGGGTCGCCGATGAGGCCGGTAAAATCGCCAATGAGAAAGATGACCTGGTGTCCCAGTTCCTGGAAATGGCGCATCTTGTTGATCAGCACCGTGTGCCCTAAGTGCAGGTCCGGCGCGGTGGGGTCGAACCCCGTCTTCACCCGCAGCGGCTTTTTTTGCTCCAAACGGCGGCGCAACTCCTCTTCCTGGATGATTTCGGCGGCGCCGCGCCGCAACAGCTCCAGCGCCTGGTCTGTTTCAGTCATTGCGCGTTTTGCGTTTTTGTTGTGCGTTGTAGTTTTGCTGTGTGGGAACGGCCCGGCGGCGGTGCGCCGGGGGCAGGCCGCACCCGCCATTGTACCCGGCGCGCGCCCCGCTTGCACGGGGATTTTACCGCAATGCCCCGGCGTGAACACGGCGGCTGCCCAGCGGCGGTGTGCAGGATTGGATGCAGACGGCGTTTCCCAGCAGAAGCAACACCCAGGCAAACCCACCGTGCAAGCCATCGCCTGAGGGTTTTACCGCATTGCCAAGCCAAGTCAAATGATATGACCCCGAGCGCGACACCCCAACAACGACACAAGTATACCGCACTTCTGGGTGCGCCTTGGGCTGGCGGCGGCTATATTAGTGTGTGCCAAGTCAGGCTTCGCACCAGGCCGCGAGGGGCGGGCGCCTTGGCCGACCGGCCGGCGTTCTATAATGCCGAGCGTCCCACCGGGCGCCAGGGTTGGGATCTCCGGCCCAGGCATCGCCCGCCAACTCCCAAAAACAACATAATACGTTGATGGAACAAAAAACGGTTGCATCGTGCAAATCATCGTGGTATCATCCGCCGCAAATGTTGAACGTTGGAATTATTGGACACAAGCGACCGCAGGAGGTCTCCTGATTATGGCAGCAATCAACGATTTGAACCTGGAAAACTGGAAAGAATACGGGGATATTCTGACCGACAGCCTATGGCTCATTGGGGAGCGCGATAAACGCGGCGCGCACAACAATGCCTATCACGGCAATTTCATTCCGCAGATTCCGAACCAACTGATGCGGCGCTTTACGAAACAGGGCGATGTCGTGCTGGACGCTTTTCTGGGGCACGGCACAACCTTGATCGAAGCCAAAAGGCTGGGGCGGCATGGAATCGGAATCGAGCTGGTGCCGGAGGTTGCCGAGGTTGTTGCCAAGAACCTGGACTACGGGTTGCTTGATCTTGATGCCGCGGAGACTTCCACGGAAATCATTGTTGCCGACAGCACGACCCGGGCGGCGCGCGAAAAAGTTCTGGGGGCGCTCGATAAAATCGGTCGGAAGCGCGTTCACCTGATCATTTTGCACCCGCCCTATCACGACATCATCAAGTTCAGCGACAAAAAGGAGGATTTGAGCAACGCTGAAACCGTGGAGGAATTCACCAGGAAATTTGGCGATGTGATAGAAAATCTTTCCGACCTGTTGGAGCGGAACAGGTATTTGGCGGTTGTCATCGGCGACAAATATACGAACAGCGAATGGGTCCCGCTCGGCTTTTCCCTCATGCAAGAGACGTTGCGGCGCGGAAACAACTTGAAGCTGAAAAGCATACTCGTCAAGAACATGGCGAATAATCGCGCGAAGCTCAACCAGGAGAATTTGTGGCGCTACCGCGCACTGGTGGGAGGCTTCTATATTTTCAAGCACGAATACATTCTGGTGTTCAAAAAAGTATGAGCGCCCGCGTCTTCATTGCCCTCATGGGATAATGCGTTTTTCCAATCACTGCTGGAGTTCAAAAGATCATGAATACCCATGTCTTTATTGTCGACTCGAGGACGTTCAGGCAACACCTCGAGTACCTTTTCGCCGGAACCGGAGCAAAGGATCACAGCGTCGACTTCAATGGCAATCCGGAAACCGGGTTGCACTCAGGAGTAGAAAGAATGTTGGTCAGCATGATTGCCGATGGCGGAAGAATCAGACGCGGCGACCAAATTATCTTCTATCTGCAACAATCGCTGCAAGAGGAGATATATGAGGGTAAATTTTTTGGAATTTTCAAGGCGAGGGATGACGGCGCGTTTCTGGATAACAATGACGGCAGCCAATACCTCATGGACTCGCTCGGGAAATCCTTGACTTTCAGAACGATGATTGAACCGTACAAGGTTTATGCAGAGGGCGTGACCGAATGGGAGGCGCTTGACGAGATTAGACACATATCAGCGCCCCACCAGATGTTATGGAGTTTAATTTATCGGAAGCTCAAGGGAAACCGTGGGAATACGATGCTGACCATTTACGAGGCGGAACGACTGACTCAACTCATCAGAAACAAAAACCAGAAACGGACATTAAACTGCGAAAACAAGGTCTTGTCGTTTGACCAAGAAGAGCAGAGCATTGTTTGCCTGGACGAAAATCCGCGAGAATACACTGGAAGGCGAACGCCAATCAACATACTGCCGCGATTGATCAAAAAATATCACAACGAAACGGCTTTTGAGGTCCACTTACAAGCGTACCTCACCCAGAATTTAGGCAAAGGAACGAACCCCGAATTGGATCAAGTGATACTGAACGGCGCACAAGTTGAATGGCTGGGCAATGAAGTGTCTTGCGGTGTCGGCATGCAAAGGATTGATGTCATGCTTTCGGTTGTCGAGAACGGTCAAAAAACATTGATGCCCATTGAGTTGAAAGCAGTCGAAGCACACGTAGATAACGTGGGGCAAATTCAACGCTACGTAGACTGGATTCAGCAGTATTATATTCCGAACAGACCGAGCGACATTCAACCGATTCTTGTGACACGGCAAGCAGAGCGCTCAGAAACGGAGAATCAAGTATTGACCGGAAGTTTTCGCGATTTTAATCAAGCGAATCACAACAATGGATGCGCCCCGCTGAAGTTCATCGAATTCGATGTAACGGATGACGATGAGCTGTCTTTTCAAATAACCCCCTACTAAAAACATAAGGGGTTCAAGCACCGTTGCCCCCACGGCGCACAGAGCCGTTGCGTAATCAGGGCGGCGGGCGCCTGGCACGCCCACGCCCGCGAACTTGGGCCGGCTGGAACGCCCGTCCATCTGCCCGGCGCAACGGATGCCGGACTTTGAACGCCCGCGGACCTGGCCGGCTGGAACGCTCTGCGAAGACCTGCTGTTCCAGGACGGCAAGGACGAGTTCGACCGCGCCCTGACGGGTTGCCTGGCGCCCTGCCACGCCTGCCAACCCCGCCAGGCGCCGGCCCGGCAACGGCGATAAAACCCCCGCGCCCGGCGTTGCTTCCCACCCCCCGAATAGTGACATTGCGCCCTGATCCAACACAAGCGGTTGACTATTGACAAAAAAAGGGTACTATTTCGGAATCGTTTGTTTAGTAATCACTATGAGTTACAGCGCAAACATAAAAAACGACTATAAGTCGGACGCGATGCCGGGGCGGCGCCGGGCGTGGTTGCCGCGCCTCCGGCGCTGGTTGTCGGCAGGGCAGGCGCCGCGCATTCGTTACTGGCTTCTGGCGGGCCTCATGGCGCTTGTGGTAACGGGCTGGCGCTGGCAACCCGAGACGCCGGCAACGGGGCTCAGCGCCGCCGACATTGCGCCCGGGGAGACATCCTTACTCGATGCGGCCCGGCCGCCGCAACTCTGGAAGGACGCGGCGACCGCCGCCGTACCCGACACCGCCGCACCCGGCGGCGCGACCACCGCCGCCGCTGAACCTGATGTTGCCGCAGCCGCCGTTGCCGCATTCGGCGGCGGTGCGACCGCTACCGCCGCGGCCGCCGCAACCGCTGCCGCCGCGCTCGAGGCCGGCGCAACCGGCGTCTCCCCGCACACGCCCGGCGCACCCGGCGCACCCGACGCCGCCGCAACCGCCGCACCGCCTTGGACGGAGGTGCGGGTCAAGAAAGGCGACAGCCTGGCGCGCCTGTTCAAGCGCCTGGGACTGCCCCAGCGGGAGGTGCGCGAGATTGTCGTCCGGGGGCAACCGTCAGCGGTGCTGAGGCGACTGCGGCCGGGGCAGAAAATCGCCTTTCAGATAGACGCGGCGGGGCAGTTGCAGGCCCTGCGCTTCGACTTCGACCTGACCCAAAGATTGCTGGTGACGCGGCAGGCAAACGGTTTTGCCAGTGAAACGGAAGAAGTGCAACTGGACGCGCTGGTGCGGCGGGCAGACGGCGTCATCGATGACTCCCTGTTCCTGGCGGGCAAGGCCGCCGGGCTGTCGGCCGGCCTGATCATGCAACTGGTGGCGCTTTACGGCTGGGACATAGACTTCATCATGGACATTCGCAAGGGGGACCGCTTCAAGGTGGTCTATGAAGAGCAGTACAAGGACGGCGAAAAAGTACTGGACGGCCCCATCCTGGCGGCCGAGTTCGTCAACCAGGGGCGGAAAATCCGCGCCGCCAGGCACCAGCGCGAGAACGGCCGGGCGGAGTACTACAACGAGAACGGCGTCAACATGCGTAAAACCTTTCTGAAGTCGCCGCTCAAATTCTCCCGCATCAGCTCCCGTTTCAACTTGCGCCGCAAGCACCCGGTGCTGAACCGCATCAGGGCCCACCGGGGCGTGGATTACGCCGCCCCCACCGGCACGCCGGTAAAAACCACCGGCGACGGCGTCGTCCGTTACGTGGGCAGCAAGGGCGGGTACGGCAGAACGGTCATCGTGCAACACGGCGGCAAATACAGCACCCTGTATGCGCATCTGTCCCGCTACCAGAGGGGCCTCAGGCGCGGGCGCTCGGTCAAGCAGGGGCAGGTCATCGGCTACGTGGGGAAATCGGGGCTGGCGACCGGCCCCCACCTGCATTACGAGTTTCGCGTAAACGGCGTACACCGCAACCCGTTGACGGTCCCCCGGCCCAAGGCCGAGGGCGTCCCCGCCGCGGAAATGGACGCCTTCAAGGCGCACTCATCCCGCCTCTTCGCCATGTTGGATGAGCCGTTGCTCATCGCTGCCGCCAACGCAACGCACCCGCAAACGGAGCCGGCGGCGGCCGACAGGAACGAAAACAGCCGGTTGTAGGGCCGGCGGCAACGCACACACCCGCCCGCCGCATCGTGCGACATTACCTGGGACTGCAGTCAGGCACCAGCATGGACGCGGTGGACGCCGTGTTGGTCCGCATCACGGACCGAAAGCTGGAGGTTGTCTCCTATCGGCAGTTCCCGCTGGAGCGGGACCTGCAACAAGCGTTGCGCGAGGTCAGCGCCGCGACGCCCCTGGCGGAAATCGCCCGACTGGACGCATTGTTGGGTGCGGCTTTCGGCGAGGCGGCGCTGGCGTTGCTGGCGGAGCTCCCCATGGCGGCGCGGCAGGTTCGCGCCATTGGCAGCCATGGGCAGACCGTCCTGCACCTGCCCGGCGCCGCACCGCCGCGCACCGTGCAGATTGGCGACCCCAACGTGATTTTCCGACTCACCGGCATCACCACCGTGGCGGATTTTCGCCGCGCGGACACGGCCGCCGGCGGCCAGGGCGCCCCCCTGGCCCCGGCTTTTCACGCCTGGCAATTCCGCAGCGACCGGACGGTGCGCGTGGTGTTGAACATCGGCGGCATGGCGAATGTCACCATACTGCCGGCGGACGCCGGCACCTCCGTCCGAGGGTTTGACGCGGGGCCGGGCAATGCGCTCATGGACGCCTGGGCGCAACAACGCCTGGGCCGCGATTTTGACCCGCAGGGGCAATGGGCCGCCGCGGGCGAGGTGCAAGAAGCGCTGCTGGACGCCATGCTCGCCGCCCCTTATTTTGCCGCCGCCCCCCCGAAAAGCACCGGCAAGGACGAGTTCAACCCGGCCTGGCTGGCGGCGCTGTTGGAGCAAGCGGAGGGAGATTACCGGGACCAGGACGTGCAAGCCACCCTGCTGGAGCTGACCGCCGTCTCCATCGCCCAGGCGATTACCAAGCATGCGCCCGCCGCCGAGGAAGTTCTGGCGTGCGGCGGCGGCATCCACAACACGGCGCTGATGAAGCGCCTGCGCACGGCGTTGCCCGACGTGGAGATGCGCTCCACCGCCGAGTACGGCATTGACCCGGACGCGGTGGAGGCGGTGACCTTTGCCTGGCTGGCCCGGCAACGACTGGAGAATATTCCGATTGAGTTGCCGTCCATCACGGGCGCGGCCGCCCCGTCGTTGCTGGGCGGCATCTACGGATAGGGCGCCCTGCCCCGAAAACGCCCCTATGCCGGAAACGACGAGCCGCAACCGCAAGCGGTCTGGGCGTTGGCCAAGAGAGCGGAATGACGAATGACGAACTGCGTCCATCACGGGCGCGGCCGCCCCGGTGCTGCTGGGCGGCACCTACGGATAGGGCGCCCTGCCCCGAAAACGCTCCTACACCGAAAACGACGAGCCGCAACCGCAAGCGGTCTGGGCGTTGGCCAAGAGAGCGGAATGACGAATGACGAACTGCGCCCATTACGGGCGCGGCCGCCCCAGCGTTGCCGGGCGGCATCTGCGGATAGGGCGCCCTGCCCCGAAAACACTCCTACACCGAAAACGACGAGCCGCAACCGCAGGTGGTCTGGGCGTTGGGATTGCGAATGACGAACTGCGCCCCTTCCAGCCCCTCGGAATAATCGATCTCGGCGCCGGCCAGGTACTGAATGCTCATGGGATCAATCAGCAACTTGACCCCCCCCTTTTCAATCACGGTGTCGCCATCGGTGACGCTCTCGTCGAAAGTGAAGCCGTACTGAAACCCGGAGCAACCGCCGCCCGAGATGAACACCCGCAACATCAGGGCGTCATTCTCTTCCTCGGCGATCAACTGCCTGACCCTGGATGCGGCAGAATTCGTGAACACCAGCGGCCCCGGGGCCGCCGCCGCTTTTGCTACCGCTACTTCTGACATGTTTCACTCTCCCAGGTTGGTTGCCTGATTACTCGTTCGTTGCTCGACCCATTGTAGCATACAGCGCCCGGCGGCGGGCGCTTTCGTCATGACCCGGCGATTTTTTCGGGGAGCGCATCACCCGCCGCCGCGGCCGCCTCATCCGCCCCGCCC
>CAZDXS010000130.1:0-9151 GCA_964509455.1 uncultured Enterobacteriaceae bacterium
AGGGACAACCGTCCGCTGAGCGCGGGCGGCGCAGGCACCACCGCCTATGGCGAGGCCGTGGGGGTCTACCTGGCATGCGCTTTAAGTAAGACCGCCAATTTTGGTTCTTCGATTACATCATGGATGAACGACCGCGGGGCATTTCGAGAAACTTTTTCAAGACAAGCGATTCCTATGGTCTGGGATTATGCAGAGGCGAATCCTTTTTCTGGGGTGGGAGGCAGTATAGATAGTTCATTGAAAAAAGGGGTGATGGTTGTTCAAAATTTTCCTGCCAACAGTGACGCAAGGGTTGTACAACTTAATGCCACAGTGCAAGATATGTCAACGGACAAAATTGTTTCAACTGACCCGCCTTACTACGACAACATCTGTTATGCGGACCTGTCGGACTTTTTCTACGTCTGGTTACCCCGCTCTCTGCGCAAGGTATTTCCCGTTCTGTTTAGTACTCTTGCTACGCCCAAGGCCGAGGAACTGGTGGCCACGCCCTATCGTCACGGTGGAAAGAAAGCGGCTAAAAGGTCTTTCATGGGGGGCATGAGAGAAGCCATTACGCGTCTGTCTGAACAAGCGCACCCGAGCTTTCCGGTTACCATCTACTATGCTTTCAAGCAGGTGGAAACCCGGGGTGATGGCGACACGGTCAGCACCGGCTGGGAGACTTTTCTCAATGCCGTGGTCGAATCTGGTTTCAGCATCACTGGCACTTGGCCGATGCGTACTGAAGGGGCGGGTCGTATTATCGCTATTGGAACTAACGCACTCGCCTCCAGCGTTGTTCTTGTTTGTCGCCGACGCCCCGGCGACGCACCCACCGCCACCTATCGCGAGTTCATTGACGCACTCCAGCGGGAATTACCCCCCGAGCTTGCCTACCTCCGTAGGGTTGGTTACAAACTCATTGAACGTTTAAATCTGGAGCAGGCCGCCATTGGCCCCGGTATGGCAGTGTTCTCCCGTTACGCCAGGGTAATAAAAATGGATGGTGAAGAACTTTCCGTGCGTGAGGCCCTTACTCTCATCAACCAGATGGCGGATGAAGTACTGGCGGCGCAGGAAGGTGACTTCGATGCCGAAACCCGCTGGGCCCTTGCCTGGTTTCAGCAACATGGTTTCGCCGAAGGCGCTTATGGCGAGGCGGAGTTGCTTTCCAAGGCAAAGGGCGCCTCCGATGCCAGTCTCGCAGAGGCGGGCATTGTTAAATCCGGCGCCGGCAAGGTGCGCCTGTTGAAGCCGCAAGATCTGTCTGGCGATTGGGATCCTACTACCGACACGCGGCTCACCGCCTGGAGCGCCCTGCATCACTTGGTGCGTGTGCATGAAGTCGATGGCGAAACCGCCGCCGCCAAATTAGTACGCAGGCTGGGTGCTAGGGCGGAAATCGCCCGCGAACTCTGTTATCAACTCCACTCTTTGTGTGAGCGAACCAATCGCACCGCCGAGGCTCAGGGCTATAACGCCCTAATACAAGGCTGGGCGGAAATCGAGAAGTTGTCGCGGAAGTCCGTACAAGGAGAACTAATCCCATGAGACTAATAGCGAAATGAGGAAATTATTATGGCGATAACCAACCGCGAACGGGTCAGCAAGGCTCTGGAATTGTTGAGAGATGGCTTGGCGCCTTTTGTCGAGCGTGTAGTCAAGGATGCCATGAATACGCGTAAAATCGATGTCCGAAAGTTACGAGACTATGCGGAAGATCGGACGTTGGGAGAAAAGCCGATTCTGGAGTGGGATGCGTCCGGCCTTCTTAGAGTCATGTGGGAGACGTGGAATGATGTTTTTCGGAACATTCTGGGTCCCGCAGAGCGAGGCTACGTAGGCGAGCTCCGGGGGCATCGGAACAAGTGGGCGCACCAAGAGCAATTTTCCGGCGACGATGCTTACAGGGTGCTGGACACAACTGGTCGCTTGCTTGCCTCGGTGTCGGCTCCCCAACAGTCGGAGGAAATTGAAAAACTCAAAAAAGAGTTACTTCGCGTCCGTTTCGATGACCAAGTGCGCGGCGAACGGCGCAAGCAGGTTGGAACGGTCATCAAAAGTGAGGCGCCTACGAGATTAAAGCCCTGGCGCGAGGTGGTGTCGCCCCATCCGGATGTTGCCAACGGTCGTTACCAGCAAGCGGATTTCGCCGCCGACCTTTGGTGGGTTTATCTTGGAAAGGGGGAGGGGGAATATAAGGACCCTGTCGAGTTTTTCCGGCGCACTTACTTGACGGAAAGCCTGAAAGATCTCCTGGGCGAAGCGATTCGGCGACTATCTGGTTTGGGGGGCGCCCCTGTCGTGCAGTTGCAGACCAACTTCGGTGGCGGCAAGACCCACTGCATGCTGGCCCTGTACCACCTGTTCTCTGAAACTCCGTTCAATGAACTTGACGGGGTTGATGACCTAATGGGGAAAGTAGGAGTGTCCGAATTTCCGAAAAATGTGAAACGAGTGGTGTTGGTAGGCAACAGGATTTCCCAGAGCACTCCTACCACGAAGCCTGATGGCACGGTCGTCCGCACGCTCTGGGGCGAATTGGCGTGGCAACTGGGGGGCAAGGAAGCATTCGCTCGTATCGCGGCTGATGATGAGCACGCAACAAATCCCGGCGATGCACTGCGGGAGCTATTTGATGAATACGGCCCCTGTTTGGTGCTCATCGACGAATGGGTGGCTTACGCACGCGCCTTACATGACGGGGATGACCTTCCCGCGGGCAGTTTTGAGACACAATTCAGTTTCGCGCAGACGCTGACAGAATCTGCGAAGCTGGCCGACCGTTGTCTGCTGGTGGTTAGCCTGCCCATGTCGGAATCCACCGATAACTCTCTTTCCCGCATCCAGGCTAACAATGCTGAAGTTGGAGGACCCAGGGGGCAGGATGCGTTGAAACGGCTACGCAACGTGATCGGTCGGGTCGAGTTGTCCTGGCGGCCCGCCAGTGCCGAGGAAGGTTTCGAGATCGTGCGGAGGCGGTTGTTCGTGCCTTTCTCCGACCAGCAACAGTTCAAGGACCGAGATGTCGTGGCGAAAGCGTTCATGGCTCTTTACGGGGGCGAACACCATCAAGAGTTCCCGCCTGAATGCAAGGAGCGGGATTACGAAGAGCGCATCAAGATAGCCTATCCGATTCATCCGGAAATTTTTGATCGCCTGTACGAGGATTGGTCCACACAAGTGACGTTTCAGCGCACGCGAGGAGTTTTGCGTCTGATGGCGACGGTAATCCACTCCCTGTGTGCGAACGAGGACAGAAATCCTTTGATACTACCAGCACACGTCGCCATTGATGACCCGCAGGTCCAGTCTGAATTGACCCGGTATCTTCCGGATAACTGGACATCAATAATAGAGAAAGATGTCGACGGGCAGAAGTCCTTGCCGGCGCGGCTTGACGGTGAAGTGCCGAGCTTGCTAAAGTACAATGCCGCCCGGCGCGTTGCACGAACCATCTACCTAGGCTCGGCGCCCACGGTGGATGCCGCTCACCAAGGACTCGAAGACCGCCGCATCAAGCTGGGTTGCGCCATGCCGGGCGAGCAGTTGGCTTTCTTCGCTGATGCCTTGAGACGTCTGGCCGAATCTGCCACCTACCTGTACCGAGACGGAAACCGTTACTGGTACTCGACGCAACCCACGGTTACGAAACTGGCGGAGGACCGCGCTGAGCTACTGAAGCGGGAACCTGATAAGGTCGTACAAGAGATCACGGCCCGGTTGCAGGCGCTCTTGAAAGGGGACAACGGAGGATTCAGCCGGGTGCATGTCTTGCCACATTCCCCTCAGGATGTCCCTGATGAATTTGATGCCCGACTGGTGGTGTTGGGAGTGAAGCAGGCTTATAGCAGGGACGCGGGATGTCCAGCAGAGGCCGCCGCGCAGGAAATCCTGGAATCCAGGGGGGCCGGGACCAGAATGTATCGTAATACTCTGGTGTTTCTGGCGGCGGACGCGGCCAATCTGGAGGATCTTGAAGTTGCCGTGTGTAGTTTCCTGGCGTGGAAATCAATAACGGATGAGAGCGAGAGTCTGAACCTTACACTCTCCCAGATTAAGCAAGCTGAAGCCCAGCGGGATGCGGCGGCGACCACCGTCGGCGCGTTGTTTCCAGAAACCTACCAGAGGTTGCTCGTTCCCACGCAAAAAAAGGAAGCAGAAGCCCCGGTCGAGTGGCAAGCGCCACGGCTGTCGGGACAAGGTTCGCTGGCGGAGCGGGCAAGCAAAAAGCTGAAACAGGATGAATTGCTGACGACCACCATAGCCGCAACGCGTCTGCGGATGGAACTGGACGGTGTTCCGTTGTGGCGGCAGAACGAGAATCACGTAGCCGTGAAGCAAGTCATCGATGATTTTGCCAGGTACTTGTATCTGCCCCGGGTCAGTGGGCCGTCGGTTTTGTTAGATGCCATTACCAAGGGTGTTTGTCTCCCGGCTTGGGAAAAAGAGGCTTTCGCATTTGCAGAAAGCTACGATGAGGACAAACAGGAGTATCTGGGGTTGCATGATGGCGGGACGGCGCCCTCGTTTGACCCGGACAACCCGAAAGGATTGCTGGTGAAGCCGGAAGTTGCTCGCCGGCAACTCGATCAGGAAAAAAAGGAGGCCGACTCCACGCCCGAATCCGGCGAAAATACGGCTGGCCCCGGCGAGGGCGCTGGAACCGGTACTACGACAGGTCCCGGAACCGGCGTTGGCGAAGGTGGAGGCCCTGTCACGACTGGTCCTGGTGAAGGCGCAGGCGCTGGCAACACGACGGGGGAGGCATCAGAGTCCGCGCCATCATTCAAGCGTTTTCACGGCGCAGTGGAACTCGACCTATCCAAGATCGGGTCAAAGGCAGGCGAGGTGGGGGTGGAAATCATCTCGCATCTTGCCCTCCACGAAGGCGCCGAAGTTACCGTGACCCTTGAGATCGAAGCCAATTGTCCCGACGGCTTTTCGGAAGGGGTGGTCCGCACGGTGAACGAAAACGTTAAGGTGCTGAAATTTTCCCACGGCAAATTCGAGAAGGAATAGGGTTGACGGGGACCAAGCCGGGCGGACTTATAACACCATTCTGAAAGCGCCGCCGCCTGTTGCTGGCGCGAACATCCAGCACACCGGCAGGTTACTTGCCGCGCCGAAAAGCGACCTGTTGTTTTCTCATGTCGACCCTTTCCGTGCGCCAACCTCGAGATATCCAGGTATTTGCCTGGCTTGCCCCGTTCGCCCACCAAGGGCGATGATCGTAGGCGCTTTGGGGCAGGGGGAAACCTAACACATCTTCTATCTGACTGAACGTCATTGTTATTGGAGAAGCGGTCTGCCTGTCAAGGTGGTCGCCAAGTTTGCTGTACTTGCCCGTCTTGTTATTGAGCCAGGAAGTCGCCGCTGGCGCTTGCTTATGTTGCCTCGGTTTTTCCAGCGTAGTGTTGTTGTCGCGCCGAAAAACGACCTGTTGTTTTCTCATATCGACCTTTTCCGTGCGCCAGCCCCGGACAAACCACGCATTCGCATGGCTATGGCCGCCCCCATGCGCCCACCAAACATGATATTGGTATGCGCTTTTAGGCAAGCGAAACGCCAGCACTTCTTCCACTTGCTTGAATGTCATGGTTACAGGCGATGTGGGCTGTTTGGCGAGATGCTCGCCAAGTTTGCTGTACTTGCTCGTCTTGTTGTTGGAGCGGAAAGTTGCCTCGGGCACCCGAGCATGCGGCCTCGGTTTTTCCAGCGAGGTGCTGTTGTCGCGCTGGAAAGTCACTTGGCGCCTGTGCAAGTCAACATTTTCCACGCACCAGCCCCGGGACAGCCATGCTTTTGCTTGGACATGGGATCTGTCATCCGCCCACCATTCACGATATCGATATGCGCTTGGAGGCAGAGAAGCCATCAGCACCTCTTCCACTTGCTTGAATGTCATGGTTACGGACGATGTAGGCTGTTTGGCAAGATAGTCGCCAAGATTGCTGTACTTGCCGTTCTTGCTATTAGGCAAGGAAGTCGTTGCCGGTGCCTGATCAGCCTGCTCCGGTTTTCTCCAGCCCAGCAATGTTGCTGTCGCTTCCATTATTGCTTTAATCCACGCTAATAGAGGTGCTTGCTTCGATTTCTCTAACACAGCGCCGTTGTCACACTGGAAAGTTCCCTGGCGTGCGCCCAGATCAACATTTTCGTTTTGACTGAATGTCATCGTTGCCGGCGAAGTGCTCTGCCTGTCGGGGTGGTCGCCAAGTTTACTGTGCTTGTCCTCCTTGTCGTTGTGCCAGGAAGTCTTCGCAGGCGCTTGTTCGGGTTGTCTCAATGCCTCTAGTGCGGCGCGTCGAAAAGTTACCCAGCGCCCGCCTTGGTCAACGCTTGCCACATGCCAGCCTCGGGAGAGCCAGGCGTTTGCCTGGACATGGCCTTCGTTATTTCCCCACCAAGGGCGGTGGCGGTGTGCGCTTTTGGGCAAGGAAAATCCCAACACGCCCTCTATTTTCTTGAACGTCATGGTTGTCGGGGATTCGCCCTGCTCATTCAGGTACTCGCCAAGTCGGTCGTATTTGCTCATGGATTTTTCCTCGTTTCGGTTGTTTGTGTGAGTCTTGTTATAACGCAAAACGGCGGACGGTAGTAGTTAGTTTTTTCACCTGGGTTTTATTTTGCACCGGCCGCGCTTGCCGGCGAGGGCGCCGCCGCGCCGAACGTTTCGAAGATTTTTGACATTCGATGGCTCTCCTGATTTCCATCGCAATGGCTTCTGCGACCGGGGGCGGAACGGAGTTGGATACTTGCCGGTGCTGGTCAAGGTTCCTTACCGCGCCCGCCCTGCCGCGTATCGGGCCGCACAGGATGTAGGAGTCGGGATAGCCGTGGATGCGCATGTACTCCCGCGGAGTCAGGTAACGATTTTCAGTCGGATGGAAAAATATTTCTCCGCAACGCAGCGTGTTGGCGGGTTTCTTCCGGGACAGCCGCAGATACTTGGTGGTGTCCTTTCGGGTCAGCCCGCCGACTTGTTCCGGCGGCAGGTGTTTTTGCGCCGCCAGGAATTCGCCCTCCGGGACGCCCGTAATTCTTTTTTGATCGCCGCAGGGCGTAACATCGACATGGCTGTCGGCGCATTCGCTGCCCTTGGGGGAGGGCTTTCCCAGGCCTTTTAGAACATCGCCAACGCCCTTGTGCTCCGGCAACGGGAACAGCCCTTGGTTCGCCCCCGGCGGCAAGTGCGTTTGCTCGGGAAATTGAAAGCCGTTCGGCGCCCTGGTCGCAACGACAAACAGTCTCGTCCTGCGTTGCGGCAACCCGTAATCGGCCGCATTAACCAGCTTCCATTTCGGGGCGTAACCGGCGGCTTCGATGTCCGCCAGAAGCATTTCCAATACCCCGCCGCGTTTCCCGTGCAGGTCCTTGGCGCCGGCCAGCCCTTTCACCTGCTCGATGAATATCGCTTTTGGCTTCATCGCTCGCGCAAACCGCACCATTTCGAACAGGAGCGGGCCGCGCTCGTCATCCAGGGCTTTCTGCTTGCCGATCTGGGAGAAAGACTGGCAGGGCGGCCCCCCGCAGAGCAAATCGAGTTCGCCGGGCGCCAATCCCAACTCATTCATCAGCGCCTTGGGGCGAATCGTTCGGACGTCCGCCTCGACCACGCGGGTGTGCCGGCGCTCGCGCTCGATATTCGTCCGCAGGGTTTCACAGCAGTGTTCATCCATTTCGATGGCGGCAAGAACATCGAAGCCGGCGTTATGAACGCCCAGATCCATTCCGCCGCCGCCGGAAAAAAGCGACACGGCTTTCGGCAAACTCAGGTTGTTCACTGGAATGTTCCTGTCACAAGCGGGTTTTTCCTGGTTCGTTCACGGGCTTGCATGATAGCACGGGTTGCCTTGGGCATCAGCCGACGCGCCGAAAAGTCACCGAGCACGCGCCTAGGTCAACATGTTCCACGCGCCAGCCACGGGACAGCCAGGCTTTTGCCTGAACATGGCCTTCATTGTTTCCCCACCAAGTACGATCCTTGTATGCACTTTGAGGCAGGGGTGCTCCCAACACGCCCTCTATTTGCTTGAACGTCAGCGTCACCGGCGATTCGCCTCGCTCATCCAGGTACTCGCCAAGTCGGTCGTATTTGCTCATGGGTTTTTCCTCGCTTCGGTCGTTTGTGCAAGTCCTGTTATAACGCAAAACGGCGTGCGGTAGTAGTTAGTTTTTGCGCTGGGGGGTTCATTTTCCTCTGATTGCCCTTGCCAGGCCCCCGCCGGCGCCCGCGCCGGCCTCAGCGCTTGCGGGAGCGCGCCTTGCGCCCGCGCCGAAACGTCAACTGCTGCCTGGACTGGCTAACCTGTTCCGTGCGCCAGCCCCGGGAAATCCAGGTGTTGGCTTGGCCGCCTCCGTTCGACCACCAGCCGCGCTCCTTATACGCGCTCGGAACCAGCGGAAATCCCAGCACTTTTTCTATTTGCTTGAATGTCATCGTTAGCGGCGAGGCGGTCTGTTTGTCCAGGTGGTCGCCGAGCTTGCTGTACTTGCCCGTCTTGTTGTGGAGCCAGGAAGCCGCCGCCAAGGCTCGCTTGCGTTGTCCCGGTTTTGCCGACCCAGCGCTGTCGTCGCGCCGAAAAGTCACTTGCCGCCCGCGCAGGTCAACATTTCCCGCGCGCCAGCCCCGGGACAACCAGATTCTTGACTGCTTCCCCGGCCGGTCGTCATTTGCCCACCAGGAGTGGTAGTCGTACGCGCTTCGCGGCAAGGGAACCCCCAGCATCTCCGCTATTTCCTGGAACGTCATCGTCACCGGCGATGCGGCCTGGTTGGCGAGACGCTCGCCCAGCGGGTCGTACTTGCTCCTGCTTCTGCTGTCGTAGGCGTTTCCGTTTTTTCCATTTTTCCAGAAAGTTACCCGGCGCTCGCCCAGGTTGACGTTGCCCGAGCGCCAGCCGCGGGGGAGCCAGGATGTCGCAGGCAATCCCCCCGGGCGCTTGCTGTTCCTCCACCACGCGCGGTGTTTATACGCGCCGGCGGGCAAGCGAAACCCCAACACCTCTTCCACCTGCCTGAACGTCAGCGTCACCGGCGATTCGCCGCGCTCATCCAGGTACTCGCCAAATTTGTCGTATTTGCTCATGCCGCATGTCGCCCCGGAAAGTCGCCCCTGCCGGCGCCCCCGCCGGCCTCACCGCTTGCGGGAGCGCGCCTTGCGACC
>CAZDXS010000131.1:0-11749 GCA_964509455.1 uncultured Enterobacteriaceae bacterium
TGGGCGCCGGCTGCCTGATTTCGGAGGGCGTGCGCGGCGAGGGCGGCTACCTGACCAACGCAGAGGGCGAACGGTTCATGGAGCGCTACGCCCCCAACGCCAAGGACCTGGCGTCGCGGGACGTGGTCAGCCGCTCCATGACAATGGAGATTCGCGACGGCCGCGGCATTGGGCCGGAGCGGGACCACTTGCACCTGCACTTGGAGCACCTGGGGCCGGAGGTGATCAACGAGCGCTTGCCGGGCATTGCCGAGTCGGCCCGCATCTTCGCCGGCGTGGACGTGACCCGCAGCCCCATTCCCGTGTTGCCCACGGTGCATTACAACATGGGCGGGATCCCCACCAACCATCACGGCCAGGTGGTGACCCTGGAAAACGGCGCACCGGAGCGCATTGTTCCCGGCCTGATGGCCATCGGCGAGGCCGCCTGCGTGTCGGTGCACGGCGCCAACCGCCTGGGCTCCAACAGCCTGCTGGACCTGATCGTGTTTGGCCGCGCCGCGGCGGAGCTGGCCGCCCGGGAAATCCAGCCCGGCCGCCCCCACGCGCCCCTGGGCGCCGCGGCCACGGCGCCGGCCGTAGAGCGCTTTGACCGCCTGCGACACGCGGCCGGCAAGTTGCGCGCCGCCGCCGTTCGGGACCGCATGCAACGCACCATGCAGGCCAACGCCGCGGTGTTCCGCAACGGCGAGGTGCTGGCGGAAGGAGTGAATGAAATGAACGAGGTCTATCGCTCTTTTGCCGACGTCAGCGTCACGGACCGCTCCCTGGTGTGGAACACCGACCTGGCGGAAGCGCTGGAGCTGGAGAACCTGTTGCAGTGCGCGCAGGTCAGCATACAGGCCGCCGCCAACCGCAAGGAGAGCCGCGGCGCCCACGCCCGGGAAGATTATCCCGAGCGGGACGATGAAAACTGGTTGAAACACACCCTGTCCTGGCTGGATGCGAGCACCGGCCGGGTGCGTTTCGACTACCGCCCGGTGCGGCTGCAACCGATGACGGACGAAGTCGCCGCCATTCCTCCGGAAAAAAGGGTATATTGACCCCCATGAGCCAGACCAGCCCGGCGAAAGCCCTCAAACCGGCGCCCGGACGCGCGTTTTCACTGCCCGGCGCAGTCGCCCGCAAGAAGCGCCTGCGGGTCTATCGCTGGGACCCGGATACGGACGAGCGCCCGCGGCTGGACCGCTACGAGGTGGACCTGGACCAGTGCGGCCAGATGGTGCTGGACGCGCTCATCTACGTCAAGAACGAGATTGATTCCACCCTGACGTTCCGCCGCTCCTGCCGCGAGGGCATCTGCGGCTCCTGTGCAATGAACATCGACGGCGTCAACACCCTGGCCTGCACCAGGGCCATAGCGGACGTCAAGGGCGACATAAAAGTGTATCCCCTGCCCCACGCACGGGTGGTCAAGGACCTGGTGCCCGACCTCAGCCATTTTTACCGGCAGTACGCCGCCGTCAAGCCCTGGATGCAAAGCCGCTCCCCCGCCCCGCAACAGCGCGAGCGCGCACAGTCCCGGGCCGAACGGGAAAAACTGGACGGGCTGTACGAGTGCATTCTCTGCGCCTGTTGCTCTACTTCCTGCCCCAGTTACTGGTGGAACAGCGACCGCTACCTGGGGCCGGCCGTGTTGTTGCAGGCCTACCGCTGGATTGTCGACAGCCGCGATGAAAACGCCGAGGCGCGGCTGGACGAACTGGAAGACCCGTTCAGCCTCTATCGTTGCCACACCATTATGAACTGCGCCAACGCCTGCCCCAAGGGGCTGAACCCGGCCCGCGCCATTGCCGAGATCAAGAAGCGACTGGCGGGCAGGATGTTCCGATGACGGGCGCCGCCCCTGCCGCCGCGCGCCTGCGCTGGCGTTGCCGGCGCGGCTCCCGGGAGCTGGACCTGCTGTTGCAGGGCTTCCTGGAGCGGGGCTATCCCGCTCTTTCCCCCCAGGACCAGGACCGCTTTCGGGACCTGCTCGAAGAGAACGACCCCGACATTTACGCCTGGGTCATTGGCCGGGCGGCGCCCGCCAATCCCGCTTACCAGGGTCTGGTGGACGCCATGCGGCAAACCGCGGCCGCCGGCGCTTCGCGGCCGGAGCAGTCGCCATGACCGCCGCCGCGCGCGCCGCCGCTCGGCGCGAGGAGCCGCCGCCCCGGGACGAGGCGGCCGGCGTGCGGGCGCCGACCCCCGGGCCGGCGCCGGGCTTTGCCGCCGGAGCCGGGTCCCCGGCGGCGCTGAAAGTGAGCGGCGGGCAGGCGGCGGAGTTTCTGCACGGGCAGTTCACCACCGATGTGGCGGGGCTTGCCGCCGGCGCGGCCGCCCTCAGCGCCTGGTGCGACCCCCGGGGGCGCGTCATCGCCGTCTTCATCCTGGCGCGGCTGGGACCGTGTTTCTGGCTGTTCGTCCCCGCCGACCTGAAAGAATCCCTGCGCCGCCGCCTGGAAATGTACGTGTTGCGCGCCGACGTGCAGATCACGGACCCCGGGGAGCGGTTGACGTGCATCAGCATCGCCGGGACAGGAGCGGCGGACGCCCTGTTCCCCGGCGCGGCGGCGGAAAGCGACTGGGGCGCCGCGGAAGACGATGACGGCGTGTTGATGCGCGGCCCGGCCGGGCTGGCCCTGGCGCTGGCGGGCGGCGAGCGGGCCCGCGCCTTGCTCGAGGACTGCCGCCGGCGCCTGCCCGAGGACGAGCAGTGCTGGGAAAAAGCGGTGGTGCGCCTGGGCATTCCCTGGCCGGCGGCGGCCCTCAGCGGCCGGTTCCTGCCCCAGGAACTGAACCTAGACAGTCTGGGCGCCTTGGATTACCACAAGGGGTGCTATCCCGGGCAGGAAGTCATCGCGCGCTTGCATTACCGGGGAACGCCGCGGCGGCGGTTGCGCCGCGCAACAACGGAGCAGGCGCCGCCGCCGGCGCCCGGCGCCGCGCTGACCCCGGCCGGCGAGGACCGGAACATCGGCGCAGTCCTCAACGCGGCGTCGGCCGGCGCAGGTTCGCAGGAACTGCTGATCGTGCTGGACCGGGACTTCCCAGAAGCCGGCCCGGTGGTCGCCGCCGACTTCCCAGCGCATCCCGTCGTGGTTGCGCCGCCGGCGCCGGTCGCGGAAAGATGACCACGGGGCGCGAACAATGGGAGGCTTTTCAGATCCTCCTGCGCTATTCGGTGCGCATGCAAGCCGCGGTGCTGTGCATGGTGCTGTTAGGGGTCGGCTACTACCTGGAATACGTGGAGGGCCTGGCGCCCTGCCCCCTGTGCCAGATACAACGGCTGGCGCTGTTGCTGATATGCATGACCTGCCTGGCGGCCATGTTGCATACTCCAGAGGTGCTGGGCAGGCGTCTTTACAGCGGCTTGGCCATGGTTCTCGCCCTCGTCGGCGCCTTGACCGCCGCCTGGCAGGTGCGCTTGCAACGCATGCCCGGGGAGGCGCCGGAGTGCGGGCCGGGACTGGCGTTCATCCTGGAGTCTTTCCCCCTGTTGGAGGCGTTGAAAGTTATCCTTTTCGCTTCCGGCGAGTGCGCCGAGGTGAGTTGGACGTTCCTGACCCTCAGTATTGCCGAGTGGAGCCTGTTCTGGTTTGTCGCCCTGACGTCGTTGCTGTGTGCGCACACGTTCGCCCGGCATCCTCTCTGATGACAGCTTTCGCAGTGCGCGCGACGGGCGCGACGGGCGCGGTGCGCCGGACGATGTCGTTGCCGGCGCTGGACGCCGTCCCCGCTGCGCCGGCCGCCCGGGCCGGGCGGCGGCGCGGCTGAGCCGCATGGCGGGCCCCGTCATTCCCGGCATTGCCGCCGTCCTGTTGTACCTGGTCGTTGCCGGCGAGTTGGGGCGGCGCATGTTTCACCGCCGCACGGCCGGCGTCATCACCTTGCCGCTGGCCGTCCTGGCGTTGCCGGCGTTAGGCGGGCACGGCCTGGCGTTGCACCAGGAAATCCTGGCGCCGGGCGGCTTCAACCTGGGCTTTTTTCATGCTTTTTCGCTGCTCTGCTGGGTGGTCGCCGCACTGTCCCTGGCGGTGGGAGCGGCCCGCTCCATGGACAACCTGGTGCTCGTGTTTTTTCCGCTGGCGGCGCTGGCGCTTCTGCTGGAGCTGGCGTTGCCCAGCACCAACATCATCGCCGACGACATAGCGGCGGGACTGAAGGCCCACATCCTGCTGTCGGTGGCCGCCTACGCCTTGCTGACCACGGGGGCGGCGCAGGCGCTGGTGCTGGCGTTCCAAGAGGCCCGGTTGCGGCGGCGGCGCCCGGCGCCGGTGATGAACGTGCTGCCCCCCATGCAAATCCTGGAGAAGCTGCTGGCGCAGACACTGGCCGCCGGCTTCTTCCTGCTGAGCCTGAGCCTGGTCTCGGGGCTGGCGTTCTTGCACGACATATTGGAGCAACGCCTGACCCACAAGGTCGTCCTGTCCGTGCTGGCGTGGATAATTTTTGCCGCGGTGCTGTGGGGCCGGTGGGCGCGCGGCTGGCGCGGCAGAAGATTGACCTACTGGACCCTGGGCGGTTGCGCCGCCTTGTTGCTGGCGTATTTCGGCTCTAAATTTGTCCTGGAGCTCATCCTGCGACAACATGCTGTTTAACTCGCACCCCGTCATCAAGCAGGCGGGATGCGCCTTTCCATCCAACATGGGGTAAACGTTCCATGGACGATATATCCACGGCCGCCCTGGCGGCCATCCTGCTCTTGCTCATCATCACCGCCGCGTTTTTCGCCGGCTCTGAAACCAGCATGATGGCGATCAACCGCTATCGCCTGCGGCACATGGCCAACGACGGGCATCGGGGCGCGTTGCTGACCGCCTCCTTGTTGCGGCGCCCGGACCGGTTGTTGGGGCTCATCTTGTTCGGCAACAACATTGTCAACTTCTACGCCGCCTCCCTGGGCGTGGTCATCACCGTGCGCCTGGTGGGAGACCTGGGGTACGCCGTCGGGCCGGTGTTGCTCACCTTCATTTTCCTAATTTTTGCGGAGACCGCGCCCAAGACCGTGGCGGCGTTTCATCCGGAAAAAATAGCCTTCCCAGTGGCTTACGTGCTGAGGCCCCTGGCGTTCCTGTGCTATCCCTTTGTCTGGGTCATCAACCGCCTCGCCAATAGTTTCCTGGCCCTGTTGCGCTTCCATGCGGAAGACCGGGAGACGCACTTGTCGCGGGAGGAGTTGCGCACGGTGTTGCAAGAGGGCGGCAAGCACCTGTCGGACCGCTTTCGGGGCATGTTGTTGGGCGTGCTGGACTTGGAGCAGGCCACCGTGGAGGACGTGATGATTCCCCGCAACGACATCGCCGGCATCGACTTGAGCGAGGGGCTGGCGAAAAACATGAAAACCTTGGAGCAGAGCCGCTACACCCGCTTGCCCCTGTACCGGGACAACCCGAACGAAATCATCGGCGTATTGCACGCCAGGAGCCTGGCCGGATTGTTGCGAAAGCCGCTGGATGCGCTGACCGACAAGGACCTGGAGCGGGCCGCAGAAGAACCCTGCTTCGTGACGGAAGGCACCACCCTGGAGGAACAGCTGGAGAGTTTTCGCTCCGGTAAGCAACGGCTGGGGTTCGTGGTGGACGAGTACGGCACCGTGCAGGGCCTGGTCACCTTAGAGGACATCCTGGAGGAAATCGTGGGCGAGTTCAGCACGGACGCGCAGCGGCACAGCGTCGTTATTGCCCGGCAGTATGACGGCTCTGCCGTAATAGACGGGGGCGCAACCATTCGGGAAATTAACCGGCAACTGCGCTGGAACCTGCCCTGCGGCGGGGCCAAGACGCTGAACGGGTTGATGTTGGAGCAACTGGAGACCATACCCGACGTGGGCACCACCTTGAAGCTGGACGGCTTCGCCCTGGAAGTCACCAAGGTGACGGACAGCGCGGTGAAACTGGTTCGGGTGACGCCGTTGCCGCAAGAGCAGGAAGACGGCGAGGAGTGAGGCGGACGGCGTAGCGCCGCTCGGCGGTGCAACCCGAGCAGAGGCCAGCGGCGCCGGCGGGGTTGTCACCGGGCCGCAACTCCGCAGGAAGTGCGTTGCCGACTGAAGCGACTGCCGCATCTGCCTGCCGAAACGACTGCCGCGCCGCCTGCCTGGCGGCGCTACTTCGCCCGTTGCTTCGCCGCGGCGGCCGGCGGCGCGGTTGCACCCGACTGCCGCCTGATCAGCGGCGCAATCCGACCGCCGGTGGCGTTAGAAACGAGCCGGCAACCCCGCCGTAGCGCGGTGCGCCTAAGGGTCGCCGCGGCGCCGCCCGCCCGGCGGCGCAGGCGGCGCTACTCCGCCTGTTCTTTGGCCGCGGCGGCCTCTGGGGCGGCCACGTCCACCCGGATGATGACCACCTCGGCGTCCCGGTACTTGTGATGTCGCACCGAGGACGCGAAATGACGCAACAGGCGCAGGGAAATCTCGTGGCCGACGGAATCCCGGGCGGCTTGGTCGCTGAGCAGGGCGATGCGGTCCTCGATGTTGCCGCTGCCCGCCGCCAGGACAAATTCAAGCTCCGCCGTGCCGGCTTCGTCGCGGATGACCAGCAGGATGCGCCGTCTTTCATCCGCATCCGCTTTTTCCTCTTCTTTTTCCCGCTCCGCCAGCACCAGGTAGGCCTCCTCGGCGGCCAGGTTGATGCGGTCCCGGGCCGCAACGCTCCAGCCCTTGTCGGTGGCGAAGCGGTTGACGAACGCCTTGAGTTTCGTCGGCGCGTCCTCGTCCACTTCCATTTCAACGCGTCGGCGGCGGCCGCCCGCCAGCTCCATGGCGATGGTCATGATGATGGCCGCCAGGCCGCCGGCGGTCATGCCGTTGCTGAGCAACTCGCGCGGCCAGTCGCCCAGGTAATCGGCGAAAATCAGGCCGTTCTGAAAGCCGGAGCCAATCCAGAACGACACGCCCACCACGATGGCCTTGCGATAATCAAGCCCGCCTTGCATGACGATCTGCATGCCCAGCACAAAGAGTATGCCCATGACCACCAGTAGGTAGGAGGCAATCACCGGGTTGGGAATGGCCAGCAACAGGGCCATGAACTTGGGCAGAAGCGCGATGACGAACAGCAGGCCGCCGGCGTAAATCCCGACGCGGCGCGCGGCCACCCCGGTAATCTCCGTGAGGGCGATGCTGGAGGAATAGGTGGTGTTCGGCACCGTGCCTGCTATCCCCGACAACAGGTTGCCCACCCCGTCCGCGGCGACGGCGCCTTGCACCGCGCGAAAATCGGTGGCGCGGCGGCGGCGCCAGGAGACGTTTTGAATGGCGACGGCGTCCCCTATGGTCTCGATGGCGCCCACCATGGTCACGAAGATGAAAGCCGGCAACAACGCCCAGAAAGCGGGGCCGAACTCCAGGTTGAAGCCGGGCCAGGCGCCAAAATCGGGGAAGCCCACCCAGGCCGCCGCGCGCACGCGCTCGATGTCGTACATGCCGTACCAGCCGGCGACCAGGCATCCCGCCACCACGCCCACCAGCGGCGCCCACAGGCGCACGACCCCCTTGGCGCCCAGCCCCAACAACACGGTGAGCAACAGGGTCACGGCGGCGCTGGCGAACGCGCCGCCGGACGGCGTTCCCGCCGGCGTGTCGGTCAGCAGGTCGAAGCTGATGGGCATGATGGTAACGGAGATCAGCATGATCACGGTGCCCGCCACGGCCGGCGTAATCAGCCGGCGAAACAGGGCGAGACGGGACGACAACAGGAACTGGAACAAGGAAGACAACAGCACCAGGATGGCCAGCAACCCAGGCCCGCCCTGCATCATGGCGCTGATGCAAACGGCGATGAACGTGCCAGAGGTGCCCATGAGCAACACGTAGCCGGCGCCCACGCGCCCCACCCGCTTGGCCTGCAGGGCCGTGGTGACGCCGCTGACCAGCAACGCCGCGAACACCGCCCAGGACAGGTAGGAGTCGTCGCCGCCCGCCGCCCGAACAATGATGGCCGGGGTCAGGACGATGCCGCTAATGGTGAGCGCCAGGTACTGAAAGCCAAGCCCCAGGGACAGGGCGGGCGCCAGTTGCTCGTCGGGTTCGTAACGAATGGTGTTGTTGTGTTGGGCGGTTTCGGATTGCATGGTTGTCGGTTCCAGGTTGGCGTCAAGTTGGGAAAAACAGGGGAATCAGGCCGGCTGCTCCGGGCAGGCGTTGCCGCCGGCGCACTGGGGCCTTGCCGGATGCACGGCTCAGCATCGCCTGTATGCGCGGCGGGCGCCGCCGCCGGCGGGCGTCGGGCGTTGCCGCGACCGGGCGCGGCCGCCGGTTTTGCGGCCAATGGTCTCGCGCACCGCGAGTAATTCCGCGAACGGCGCGGCGAAGAGTGTGCAATGGGAAGTCATAAAGCATTATTATAATGGGGCGTCAAGCGCACCACTGGTAAGAATACCACATTACGGGGTGAGATAGATGAAGAAACACGGCAGGCGCCCGTACGGTGCCGCAAATTGGGCAACCACAAGCAAACGAGATGAATGAAGCACCCCGCATGTGCGCCACAGCGGCGCAACCCGGGCAACCACAGGCAAGACGAGACAGAATGAACAACACGGCAAGCGCCCATGCGGCGGCGTCACAATCCGGGCAACCGCGGCAAGGCGCGATGAGTGAAGCGCCCGGCAGACACTCCGCGACGCCGCAATCTGGACAGCCACGGCCAGGCGCGATGAGTGAAACATACGGCAGGCACCCGCACGGCACTGCGACCTGGGCAACCGCAGGCAACCGCGCCGCGACACGGGCAGTCGCGGCCAGACGAGACAGAATGAACAATCCCGCAGGTGCCGGCGCTGCGCCACGACACGGGCAACCGCAGGCAAACGAGATGAGTGAAGCACACGGCGAGCACCCGCACGGTGCCGCAACCTGAGCAACCGCAGGCAGCCGCGCCGCGACACAAGCAGTCACGGCAAGGCGAGACAGAATGAACAATCCCGCAGGCGCTGGCGCTGCGCCCCGACACGGGCAGTCGCAGGCAGGACGAGATGAGTGAAACACCCCGCAAGCGCCCATGCGGCACCGCCACAATCCTGGCAACCACAGACAAACGAGATGAATGAAACACACGGCAGGCACCCTGCGACGCCGCCACAATCCGGGCAGCCACAGACAAACGAGATGAGTGAAGCACCCCGCATGTGCGCCACAGCGGCGCAACCCGGGCAACCGCAGGCAACCGCGCCGCGACACGGGCAGTCGCGGCAGGGCGAGACAGAATGAACAACCGACAAGCGCCTTCGCGGTGCCACGACCTGGGCAACCGCAGGCAAGGCGAGACAGAATGAACACACGGCAGGCACCCGCACGGCGCCGCAACCTGAGCAACCACAGGCAAACGAGATGAGTGAAGCACCCCGCAAGCGCCCGCGCGGCGCTGCGACCGCCTGAGCGCCCGTGAACAAGACCCGGATAATACTGCCGGGCGCGGTCATCGCGCTGGTTGCGCTGTTTTTTGCGTTCGATCTGGGCGCCTACCTGGAACTGGCCTACATCAAGGAAAAACAGGCGGATCTCCGCCTCTTCCACCAGCAACGGCCGGCGGCGACCACGGCCGGCTACTTCCTGCTGTACGTCGCCGTCACCGGGCTGTCGTTGCCCGGGGCGGCCATTCTCACCCTGGCGGGCGGCGCCGTCTTCGGACTGGCGCTGGGCGTTGTCATCGTCTCGTTCGCCTCCACCATCGGCGCGACCCTGGCTTTCCTGTTGTCCCGCTACCTGCTCCGGGAATACGTGCAAACGCGCTTTGCCGACAAGTTGGCGGCCGTCAACCGCGGCATGGAGCGGGAAGGGGCGCTGTACCTGTTCGCCCTGCGCCTGGTGCCGGCGTTCCCGTTTTTCATCATCAACCTGGTGATGGGGTTGACCCGCATGCGCGTTTCCACTTTTTTCCTGGTGAGCCAGGCGGGGATGCTGGCCGGCACCATTGTTTATGTCAACGCGGGCGTTCAGCTGGGAAAGATTGAACGGCTGGGCGACATTGCCTCCCCAGCGCTGGTCCTGTCTTTTGTGTTGCTGGGATTGTTCCCGTTGCTGGCCCGCAGGTTGACGAACTTGCTGAAAAAACGCGCGGCAGGCGGGAAGCCCGGGAACAGGGCCGGCGACGCGTGACCGCGAAACAGCGCATCAGGCACCCATGACGGCACCCGAATACGATCTGTTCGTGATTGGCGCCGGCTCCGGCGGCATCCGCGCGGCGCGCCTGGCCGCCGGGCTGGGTGCGCGGGTCGCCGTTGCCGAGGAGAGTCGGCTGGGGGGCACCTGCGTCAACGTGGGATGCATTCCGAAAAAACTGTTCGTCTATGCGTCCCATTACGGCGAGGACTTTCGCGACGCGGCCGGCTACGGTTGGCGGGTTCCGCAAGGCGCTTTTGACTGGAACGTGCTGCTGGAGAATAAAAACAGGGAAATCAGCCGCTTGAATGGAATTTACCACGCGATGTTGGAAGAGGCGGGAGCGACCCTGGTCGAGGGCCGCGCCGTGGTGGTCGGGGCGAATGAAGTGCGCGTCAACGGGCAGGCGTTTCGAGCGAAGCGCATCCTGCTGGCGACCGGCGGCCGCCCCTACATCCCCGACATTCCCGGGCGCGAGCATCTTATTTCATCCGACGACGCCTTTTTCTTGGAGCGCCTGCCGGACCGCATTGTTATTGTGGGCGGCGGCTACATCGCGGTGGAGTTCGCCGGCATATTCCACGGGCTGGGAGCGGAAGTCACCCTGACGTACCGGGGCGACCTGTTCCTGCGCGGGTTTGATGCAGAAGCGCGAGAGTTTCTTGCCGGGCAGTTGCGGCAACAGGGGATAAAACTGCTGTTCAACACCGAGGTGCGCAACGTTGAGCGGCACAAGGGGCGACTGCGGGTCAATGTCGACGGCAACGCGGCGCCGGCCGCGGACCTGGTGATGTACGCCACGGGCCGCCGCCCCAACACCCAGGGGCTGGGGCTGGACGCCGCCGGCGTTGCCCTCAACGAGCAAGGGGCCGTGATGGTGGACGCCGAGTACCGCAGCTCGGTCCCCTCCATTTACGCCATCGGCGACGTCACCGACCGGCTGAACTTGACGCCGGTGGCTACCGCCGAGGGCACGGCGCTGGCGTACAACCTTTTCGGCGGGCAGGCGCGGCGCGTTGACTACCGCGACGTGCCCACCTGCGTTTTCAGCCGCCCCAGCCTGGCCGCGGTGGGTCTCACCGAGGAGCAGGCGCGGCGGGAATACGCCGGCGCGGATGTTTATGTGTCCAGTTTCACTCCCCTGAAACACACCTTGACGGGCGCCGGGGAGAAGACGCTGATGAAACTCATCGTTGACAAGGACACGGACCGGGTGTTGGGGGCGCACATCGTTGGCGCAGACGCCGGAGAAATCATACAGGGGCTTGCCGTTGCCTTGAAAGCCGGCGCATCCAAGGCGGTGTTTGACTCCGTCATCGGCGTACATCCCACCGCCGCCGAGGAGTTCGTCACCATGCGCGAACCGGTCCGCCGCGCCTAAGGCGCCGGCGGGGCGGGCGTGCGCCTGTTGTCGCGCCTGTCGCCGCGTCCGTAGCGCCCGGCAGAGCGGGCGGTGCGCCTGCCGCCGTTCCCTGCGGCGCCCGGCGGCGCGGGTCGTCAGGCCGCGGCCTTGAGGGTCGGCACCGCGGCAACGCCGTTTCAGCGAGCGTGGGGGCAAGCGCCGGGCGGGCGGAAACGCCTTGCTGCGAGGCGCCGGCGGTGCGCCTGTCGCCATCATCGCAGCGCCCAGCGGCGCGGGCTGTTGCGTCTGCCGCCGTTCCCTGC
>CAZDXS010000132.1:0-1894 GCA_964509455.1 uncultured Enterobacteriaceae bacterium
GCCGGAGGCCCAGGCCGTGCAGGTGTCGGCAGCGGCCGTCAACACCAACATCAGCCTGGACGCCAGCGGTTTTGGCTTGACGCCCAGCGACGGCGAGTACCTGCCCATCGTCAAGGTGCAACCCATCTACCCGCGGCGCGCCCAGTCCCGCGGCATCGAGGGCTACGTCATCGTGGAGTTCACCGTGACCAAGACCGGCGCCACCAAGGACATTCGGGTGGTGGAGTCCTCGCCCCCGGGCGTCTTCGACAAGGCCTCCATGCAGGCGGCCGCCAAGTTCAAGTACAAGCCGCGCATCGTCGACGGCCAACCCATAGAGGTGCCGGGCGTGCAAAACAAGATTTCTTTCGAGCTCGAGGATTAACGATGCGAATGATGAACTCTTTTCATCGCCGCGGCGCTCCCCTGGCGCTGGCGGCATTGCTGGCCGGCGGCATGCTCGGCGCACCCGCCGCTTACGCCGGCGACGCTTCGCAGGAGCAACAGGGCGACCAGCGCAAGACCCGAAAAACGCCCTCCATGAGCGAGAAAGTGTACAAGAAACTGACGGCGGCCCAAGAGCTGATAGAGGCGAAAGAATATGAGAAAGGACTGGCGGCGTTGCGCGACCTGGAGCGGGAGCCCAAGCTGACGCACTACGAGAAGGCGCAGTTGCACAACTACTTCGCCTACACCTATTTCACCCTGGAGCGCTACCAGGACGCCATCCGCTCCTACGAGAAGGTGCTGGCGCAACCGGATCTGCCCGAGGCGCTGGTGACCAATTCCCTGTACACCCTGGCCCAGCTGTATTTCATCATTGAAGATTACCGAAAAGCCGTCGCCGCCATTAAAAAATGGTTCGCCGCCACGGAAAAACCCACAGAAAACGCCTACATGCTGCTGGGCCAGGGCTATTACCAGCTGGAGCAGTACCGGGAATCGCTGGTTCCCCTGAAAAAAGCCTACGGCATGGTCGCCGGACGCGGCGACAAGCCCAAGGAAAACCTGTTGCTGTTGTTGCGGGTAAACTACTTCAACCTGAACGACTACAAGAACATGTTGGGCGTGTTGAAAGAGCTGGTCGAGCTGTATCCGAAAGACGAGTACTGGCTGACCATGGCCGGCACCTACTCGGAGCTAAAGCGCCTGGACAAGCAGATGTCCATCCTGGAGATGCTGTACGAGCGGGGCAGGCTGACCAAGGGAAGCCAGCAACTCAACCTGGCCAACCTGTATATGTTGCACGAGGCGCCCCACAAGGCGGCGGTGTTGCTGGACGAGGGGATGAAGGCGGGACTCATCGAGGAGAACATTCGCAACCTCCGGTTGCTGTCCCAGGCCTGGTTGCAGTCCCAGGAGAATGAGAAATCCATACCGCCCTTGAAGCAGGCCGCCCGCCTGTCCAAGGACGGCGACCTGGACATGCGGCTGGCCCAGGCCTATCTCAACCTGTACCAGTACGACGACGCCATTGCCGCGTTGCGCACCGCGTTCAAAAAAGGCGGGCTAAAGCGCAACGACCAAGCCAACATCATGTTGGGGCTGGCGCTGTTCGAGGTGCAGAAGTTTGACGCCTCCCTGGAGGCTTTTCGCGCGGCGCGCGAAGACAAGCGCAGCCGCAAGGCCGCCGACACCTGGCTTGCCTACGTCAACAACGAGAAGCAAAGGAAGCGGCAAATGGAGGAAAGTCTGAAAAGACGCGGCAGTTAGGCGCCCGCCGCGACCGCCATGTCCGCCGAACTGGAATGCGAGCATCGTCTGCGCGGGTCCGCCCTTACCCGGCTGACGGAACATGGCAAACCGCCCGGCGCGGCGCCCCGCCCCGCCAACGAAACGCGAACGCGGCAAAACCCCTACCGCGGCGCCCCGCCCCGCCAACGAAACGCGAACGCGGCCGTGAGCGCCGGCGCAC
>CAZDXS010000133.1:0-7061 GCA_964509455.1 uncultured Enterobacteriaceae bacterium
ACCCTGACGGCGGACACGGACGGCGTCACGGACGCCAACGGCCTGCCGGCAACGCCGGCGTTCACCTACCAGTGGCAACGGGCCTCCTCGGCGATGGGCGCCGGCGCTGCGGATATTCGCGGCGCCGTCGGCGTCAGCTACCCCGCCGTGGAAGCCGACCAGTGGAACTATGTGCGGGTGGTCGCGCGCTTCCAGGACGCTGATGGCAACGATGAGATGCTGAGCAGCGAGTGGATAGAGATAGCCCCGGAGCCCAACGAGGCGGCGACCGGCGGCCCGACCATCAGCGGCCGGCCGGTAATCGGCAGGCGCTTGACGGCGTCCCCCGAGGGGATCATGGACGCCAACGGCGTGCCGACGACGCCGGCGGCATTCTCCTGGCAGTGGCAGCGGTTGGATGTGGACGCCGACGGCAAGGTCTCCAACCCGGCGGACATCCCCGGCGCTACTGACGCGACCTACCGCCTGGCGGACGCCGACGAGGGCAAGCGCATTCGGGTGCGGGCCGAATTCAACGACAACGACCGCAACCCCGAGTCGGCGACCAGCGCCGCCACCGACGTGGTGATCATCGACCCCGACATAGACGAGAGAACTCTGGAGAAGTCCCTGGCGCTGTTCGGCAGGGCGGCGGCTGGGCAGATGCTGGACGCAACCAAGTTGCGCCTGGACGGGCGGTGCGCACCGGGTTCGGAGCTGACAGTGGCGGGAGAGAGCGTCGGCTGGGATGCGGACAAGATGGAAGAAGGCGCCTGGCGCGCCCTGCGCTGGTTGTCCGAGTTTGACGGCATGAGCGGCCAAAACGCCCTGGCCGGCAGTTCTTTCTCTTTCGGGCGACAGGCGTCGGAGAACAGTTGCGTATCGTTCTGGGGACGCGGCGCCTACTCTTCCTACACCGACCGGGAAGACGGCCTGGAGGTGGACGGCTCGGTGACGACGGCGCAGCTGGGGGCCGACTGGTCTTCCGGTCGCTGGTTGCTGGGCCTGTCGGTGGCGCACAACATAGGCGACAGCGACTATAATCACCAGGAGCTGGAAGGAGAAACGGGCGGGATCGAGGCCAACGTGACGGGCGTTTATCCCTACGCGCGCTACCGCTTCACGGAGCGGTTCTCCGCCTGGGCGGCCGGCGGTTACGGCGCAGGAAGCCTCCGGCACAAGCCCCTGGAGCGGGAGAACATCAAGACCGACATCGACATGCTGATGGGCGCCGGCGGCATGCGCGGCGAGGTGTTGACGCCGGATGCGGCCGGCGGCTTCGCCGTGGCGGTGAAGGCCGAGGCGCTCTACGTGCAGATGGGCGCGGACGAGGTGGAAGAGGCCTTGCTTGACGCCGTCTCCAGCGACGCGACCCGCTTGCGCCTGGCCATGGAGGGTTCGCGCAGGGCGGAGTTGAACAGCGGCGCGACCGTGACCCCCGCCCTGGAGCTGGGCGTACTCTACGACGGCGGCGACCTGTCCAGCGGCGCCGGCGTGGACCTGGGGCTGGCCGTTGCCTACGAGAACCCCGGTAGCGGTTTCTGGGTTGACTTGAAAGGGCGCTCCCTGCTCACCCACAAAGCGGACAGCCTGCAAGAGTGGGGCGTGTCCGGCGAGTTGCGTTACGACCTGGATCTGTCCTCGGATCGAGGTCTGGCCCTGTCGCTGAACAGCGGTTACGGCGCCAGGTCCAGCGGCGGCGCCGAAAACCTGTTCAACACGCGCGAGTTCGACGACCTGTCGGTGAGCCGCGAGTTGCCCGGCGGCCGCCTGGGCGCCGAGATAGGGTACGGGCTGGGCGCATTCGGCGACCGCTTCGTGAGCAGGCCCTGGGCCGGCCTGGGAATGACGGAGACGGGCTCGGAGTGGCGCCTGGGCTGGCAGCTGGCGCCCGCCGCGCACAACCCCCTGCAACTGCGCTTCGGCGTGGAGCTGAACCAGCAGCACAGGGATCAGTCCATCATGCTCAATTTTGGCGCCGACCTCTAACCTGGCTGGTCTATTTTCCGTTATGCATCGCCGGCCTGCCTCGTTCGGTCGGTCGATGTATTAGGTGTACACCTCCCTTGCCTGGCTTGTTATTTTGCGCCATAACTTTGTTGGCGCTACTCTTTCACATCAATCGGCGTATTGCACATACGCCTCTTTCGTTCAATCGTGCGCCGCCGCGTTCTGACGCAAAATCCCGTCGCCAGGGGAGTAGGCGCACGCCGCCCCTGCCCCTGTCGTGGAAAGGAGCAAGCGCTGTTCAGCGACCACTCGAAACGACATAATGTTATGGATTAGTGCGGCGGCTTGACAAACGGTCATTTTGCGCTACAATCACATTCACACATCTATGTTAGGGGGGAGATTTTCATGAATTCTATTCGCTTGCCACGCGGTGCGGGCTTGCCTGCGGCCGCGTTTTTAACCGCTTTTCTGCTCAACCTCGCGGCCGGTGCGCCGGTGCGCGCCCAAGGTACGGCCCTGGAAGAGGTGATCGTCACCGCGCAAAAGCGCGAGCAGTCCATACAGGACGTGGGCATCGCCATCACCGCGTTCTCCGCCGAGCAGATGCGGACGTTCGCGTTCGTCAGCAACACGGAGCTGGCGGCGTTCACGCCGGGCGTGCACATCTCCGGCAACAACGCGGGGCAGACCCAGCAGTTCACCATACGCGGCGTGACCCAGAACGATTTCGCCGACCTGCATGAAGGCCCCAACGCCGTGTACGTGGACGACGCCTACATCGCCACCAGTCAGGGGCAGATGTTCGCCAACTTCGACATGGAGCGCGTCGAGGTGCTGAAAGGGCCGCAGGGCACCTTGTTCGGGCGCAACGCCACCGGCGGGCTGGTGCATTTCATCACCGCACGACCCACGGACGAGTTCGAGGGTTTTGTGGACGCCTCCTACGGCTCTTATGACTCCGTGCGCTTCGAGGGGGCGGTCAGCGGGCCGCTGTCCGACACGGTGCGCGGCCGCCTGGCCGGGTTCTACAACCGCTTCGGCCCCATCTGGGAGAACATTTTCCCAGACCAGTTGCCTAGCGGTTACCAGGGCTCGGAGGCGGGCGCCGCCGATGTGTGGGAGATGGACCAGTTCGCCCTGCGCGGCCAGCTGGACATCGACCTGAACGAGGGCGCCTCCCTGTGGTTGAAAGGACACTACGCGGAGCAGAACCCCGGCAGCGGGGCCTACCAGAACCTCGCCACCGTGGCCTACCTGGACGAGACCGATGGCGTGCCTGATCCGGTTACCGGCCTGCCTAACGACGTAGTGAACACGCGCTATATGGACGACGTGGACACCCTCTGCGAGCAGATCAATATCAAGACCGGCGATTGCATAAACAGCGGCCTGGACCTTGACTTCGACGGCGTGCGCCCGGGCCGCAACACGGATTACTTCGGTTATGACGACCTGGACGGCGAGGGCCCCACCACCTCCACCGACCACGTGGTGAGCGACCACGACCTGGCGAGAGTGTATGGTTTTACCGCCACCCTCAACCTGGAGCTCAATGACGACATGACCCTGACTGCGGTCAGCAACTACGGCAAGCAGAAGAAGCGCCAGTCCCTGGATGTGGATGCCGGACCCGCCCCCCAGTTCATCGTAATGAACCGGTCCAGCCACGACTATTTCACCCAGGAGTTGCGCCTGAACGGCACGTATGACCGCATGGAATACGTGGTGGGACTGTATTACCTGAAAATCGACCTGAACTACGACGCCGGGCTGGCCGACACTCGCGGAAGCGGGCTGAACGTATTCGGCGCCAGTCCTTCTCCTTTCGGGGCGGGCGATTCCAGCCTGTACGCCGATGCGGCCCTGACGTCCACCTTGGACACCGATTCCTACTCGGCTTTCGCCCAAGTGGATTTTCACGCAACAGACCAGCTCACGTTCATTGCCGGCGCGCGCATCATACAGGAGGAGAAGGACTTCAGCTACACCAACCGCCTGTATGAGAACCAGGACGACCGCACCGTCGATAACCACACGCCGCCGATTCCCGTACCGCCAAGCACGCTGTTGCCGGGTGCGGGCGGCAGCATCGAGTTTTTCGCTCCCCACGATGAAAAACCGTCCAAGACCCTGTGGTCCGGCAAGTTAGGGGCGAACTTTGCGGCCACCGACGACCTGTTGCTCTACGCCGCGCTCAACCGAGGGGTGAAAGCCGGTGGTTGCAACGCGCCGTTGCTCACGGTGCTGACGGCTGATCAGTACTGCTTTGACGAGGAAATCCTGCTGGCGTACGAGGCGGGCTTCAAGGCCACCCTGCCGGACTACAACGTGCGCATCAACGGCTCCATGTACTACTACGACTACACGGACCACCAAGTGTTCCAGTTCGTCGGCACCTCCGGGGCCGTCTTCAATGTGGACGCCGAGTACTACGGCGCCGAGCTGGACTTAGCGGCCACGCCCGTGGAGAACCTGGACCTGATACTGGGCGCCTCCTGGATCAACGCGGAAGTCAAGGACGTGGCGGTCGCCTCCATGGAGTTCCGCGACGTGGAACCCACGTTCACCCCGGAATGGCAGTTCTCCGGACTGGCGCGCTACACCTGGCCCTCGGTCCTGCTGGGCGGGGACCTGGCGTTGCAGATGGACTTCAACTACGTGGACGAGGCGTATCACAACATCAACAACTTCGACACCCACGTGATGGACTCCTACATCGTCGGCAACGCACGGCTGGACTGGCGCAGTCCCGACGACCGGCTGGAGGTGCAGTTTTTCGTGAACAACCTGGCGGACGCCCTGTACCAGAACATCGGCTATGATTTGGCCTCCATCTGTGGTTGCGACGAGCGCTCCTACGGCTTGCCGCGCTGGTTCGGCGGACGTATTCGCTACGACTTCTTCTAACCGCCGGGAAACCTGAGGGCGGGCGCAGGGACGCGCCGCCGCCCGTTGTGGTTGCCGGCGGCGGGCCTTGTCTGGCGCCGTAGCGAGCCGGCGGCGGCCCCTTGGCGGGCGTGCCGCTGTGCGCCGTGGCAGGTTGCCTGCAGACCTCTCTCTTGCTCTACCGGGGCAACCCCTGGCGTTGAACGGCGGGCTTCCCTCCCCTGCCCTACTCCGCCCGTTGCAGTCCGCGGTGGTTCCGCCCCAGGCAGCAGATGAGCGCTATTGCAAGCGCCCGGCAGTGAACGGCGGGCGCGCTACTCCGCCCGTTGCAGGCCGCGGCTGTCTCGCCCCAGATAGCAGATAAGCGCTATGGCGGGCACGCCCAGCAGGCCCGCGTACAGGAAAAAATACGCATAGCCGGCCGCCTCCGCCACCATGCCGGAAAAACCGCCGATGACTTTCGCCGGCAGGGTCATCAGGGAGGAGAACAAGGCGTACTGCGTGGCGGTGTAGGCGGTGTTGGTCAGGCTGGACAGGTAGGCGATGAACACCGATGTGGCGAAACCGCCCGCCAGGTTGTCGGCGCTGATCACCGCCGCCAGTCCCGCCAGCTGCGGCTCGCTGAGGGCCAGCCAGGCGAACAGCAGGTTGGTGGCCGCCACCAGGCAGGCGCCTAACAACAACGGCCCGTAGATGCCGTAGCGCAGGACGAACGCCCCGCCCAACCCCGCGCCTATGATGGTCATGAAAAAGCCGTAAATCTTGGTGACGTTGGCAATCTCCACCTTGCTGAAACCCAGGTCCAAGTAAAAGGGATTGGCCATCACGCCCATGGTGATGTCGCTGAGGCGAAACACGCCGATAAGCAGCAGGATGAGCAGGGCCAGTGCGCCGTTGCGCTGAAAGAACTCCACGAAAGGGCTGACGACGGCGCCCGTGAACCAGGTTGCAAGGCGCGCCCAGCGTCCCTCTCCGGCGCCCAGCCCCAGCCTGCGCTCCAAGGCCTGCTCCAGCCGCCCGGCGCCGGCCGCGGCCGCGTGGGACGGCTCTGCGATGAGCAGGGTCGTAATGACGCCGACGCTCATCAACCCGGCCATGACCAGGTAGGCCTGGCGCCAGTCCAACGCCGCGGCAATGTAAAATGCGCCGGCGCCGGCAACCAGCAGGGCGACCCGGTAGCCCAACACGTAGCCGGCCGCCATGGCGCCTTGCAACAACCGGTCCGCCGCCTCGATGCGATACGCGTCGATGGTGATGTCCTGCGTGGCGGAGCCGAACCCCACCAACAGGGCGCAGGCCGCCAGCCACGGCAGTTGCGACTGCGGGTCGCACCACGCCATGCCCAGCAGTCCCAGGGCGATCAACACTTGTGCCGACAACATCCAGGAGCGCCTTTTCCCCAGGCGGCGGGACAGGATGAACAGCGGCACGCGGTCCACCACCGGCGCCCACAGCACCTTGATGGAGTAGATGACGCCAATCCAGCTGAAAAAACCGATGGTGGAAAGGGCCAGCCCCACGTCGCGCAACCATGCCGACAGCGTGGAAAACACCAGCAGGAAAGGCAATCCGGCGGAGAAGCCGAGAAAAATCATGGCGATGACGCGGGGCTGCCGGTACGCCGCCAGCGCCGTGCGCCAGTCTTTGCGAGGCGCGCCGTCCATGGGCTTCACCGGGCGCTCGCGCGGCGGCGGGCGCGGGCGCACAACGGGTCAGGGCGCCAAGCGGCGACCACTGCCTCGTTAATGCTCGTCCTCCTCCCCGGGCATGTGGTGGCGCGGATGCCCCGGGCGCGGGCGCACAACGGGGCGAAACGCCAAGCGGCGACCACCGCCTCGTTCATGTTCGTCCTACTCCCCGAGCATACAGCGCCGGCAATGCGGCGGGCGCGGGCGCCCCACGGGTCGGGGCGCCAAGCGGCGACCACCGCCTCGTTCATGTTCGTTCCCTTCCCCAGGCATACAGCGCCGGGGAGACGCCGGTGCCGGCGATGCGGCGGGGGCGGGCGCCCCACGGGTTGGAGCGCCCGGCGGCGACCACCGCTCCGTTAATGCTCGCCCTCCGCCTCGGGCATGTGGTGGCGCGGGTGCACCGGGCGCATGAACGCGTTGCTCAGCAGGGCAACGGCCAACAACAGGGCCATGAGATACATGGTGGCGTTGTACAGGTTGGGGGTGGGGTCAACGACGCCGGGCGGGGCGATTTCCATCAGCCGGGCAATGGTCACGGTCTTGGCCTGCACC
>CAZDXS010000134.1:0-1742 GCA_964509455.1 uncultured Enterobacteriaceae bacterium
GCGCTTGCCGGACAACGTCGTGAGCCGGGACTTTTTCGTCGTCATTCCCGCCCGCTACGGCGCCGCCCGGTTGCCCGGCAAGCCGTTGCTGGAGATCGGCGGGCGGCCGTTGCTGCGGCATGCGCACCAGGCGGCGCGGCAAAGCGCCGCCGCCCAAGTGATCATCGCCACGGATGATGAACGCATTGCGCGGGCGGCGCGGCGATTCGCCGACCCGGTGGTGATGACGTCCGCCGCCCATCGCTCCGGCACGGAACGCATTGCCGAAGCAGCGGCGCGGCTGGGTCTGCCCGCGGCCGCCGTGATCGTCAACGTGCAGGGCGATGCGTTCGGCCTGCCGCCGCAACTGGTCGACCAGGCGGCGCAGGCCTTGATGGAGCGCGAAGAGGCGTCCATGGCCAGCCTGTACGCCCCCATTCGCTCTGCGGCGGAGTTGCATGATCCCAACGTGGTGAAAGTGGTGACGGATGCCGCCGGCCGGGCCCTGCTGTTCAGCCGCGCCCCCATTCCCTGGCACGGGCCGGCGCCGCCGAGTGAAGCGGATGCGGTGGGTGCGGCGGGCGCAACGGACGCGCCCATTGCGGCCCGGCGCCACTTGGGGCTGTACGCCTACACGCGCGACTTTCTCGAGACGTACGCCGGGTTGCCCGCCTGTGACTCAGAGCGCATGGAGCGGCTGGAGCAGTTGCGGGCGTTGCACCACGGCTTCCACATTCACCTGGCGCCGGCGCTGGCGGACCCGGGCCTGGAAATCAACACGCCCGGGGACCTGGAGCGGGCGCGGGCGCGAGCGGCGCCGGCGCCCGGCGCGGATTAGCGGTTTAATTCGCGTTTTTTGAGCAGGCGCCCCACCGTGCTGATCGACACGCCCAGGGTCTGGGCGATCTGCTGATAGGTCTGTCGCCGGCGGCGAAGCTTCACCGCGGCCTCGCCGACGGCGGGATCTGTGGCCCGCGGGCTGTGCAATGGGCGGGAGGAGCGGTTGCGCAACCCCGCCTCGCCTTCCTCGCGATATCGCTTTAGCCATTTATGCGCCGTGCGCCTGCTGATCCCCAGGGAGCGGGCCGCATCAGTGGGCGACTGACCTTCCTCAATGACGCGCCTTACCAGCGACAATCGGCCTTGGACTGTCAGTCGGGCATTGCGATGAGAGTTCATTCCAGATTCCGGGTTGTTTGCCAGGCAACGGCCGGCTCACGAATAGATCCCGAGCGTGCAAGCTGTTTGGGAGTCACTGCCGGCGATGCGTTGCGGCGGGGGCGCCGGCGCCGGCCTCGCGCGCCCGCAGCCCGGCAACAGCGGCGCCGCTCAGCGGTGGCGGTAGGTGATCCTGCCCTTGGACAGGTCGTAGGGGGTCATTTCCACGGTGACGCGGTCGCCCCGAAGGATGCGTATGTAGTTCTTGCGCATTTTCCCCGAAATATGGGCGGTGATCACGTGACCGTTCTCCAGCTCCACCCGGAACATGGTGTTAGGGAGCGTCTCTGTAATCATTCCCTCTATCTCAATCTGGTCTTCTTTGGGCATGGCCCGTGGCTCCTCGCGCTCGCGAAAAGAAAAGGATTATACCCGAAAAGAACGCCCGCGCTAGGTAAATTTTCGCCTGGTCCGGGTTTATTTGGCAGGACGCGCCCCGCTGTTGTACACTTTTCCCTGGAAACCGCCCGGCCCGCGTCGCCGCCGCCCGCCAGGGTGCGGGCGCCGTTGCTACTCGCGCCAGGGGACGGGCGGGTCGGGGCAAT
>CAZDXS010000135.1:0-12296 GCA_964509455.1 uncultured Enterobacteriaceae bacterium
GCCTCGGGGTACCCGCTCCAGCCGACGTCTCAGTGCGCCTGCTTCAGTCGTTGCAGGGACGGGAAGCAACGCCTCTTCCCGAAGCGAGCCGGGGTAGGTCGGCGCGGCGCATCAGTGCGCCCGCTACAGTCGCCGCCGGCGCCCCACTGCGTCTGCTTCAGTCGCCGCAGAGGCGGGGGACTGCGCCTCTGCCCGAAGCGAAGTCGGCGCGGGCGGTTGGATTGGGCGCCGCGGGCGCTCGCACCCGTTGCGCGGGACGGGAACAAGCGCCGCTCCCCGAAGCGGTTCGGCGCGGCGCCTCAGCCCGCCCGCTCCAGCCGCCGCAGGAAGACCCGCATTTCTTTCGCCGCTTGTATGTCGCCTTTCCCTGACGCCGCCTCGATGCCCTGCCGCAACGCCGCTTTCGCCGCGCCCGTCTTGCCGGCCGCGCCCAGCGTTCTGCCGTAGATTTTCCATGCGGCCGAGTAACCAGGGTCCATCTCCACGGCGAGCGCCAGGTGTTGCTCCGCCTGCGCGTACTCCCCCTGCTGGTAGAGGATGTTGCCCAGAGAAAAACGCAACAGTGCACTGTCTGCGCCGTTCGCCAACAGGTTCTCCAGGGCGGCCGCGTCCATCCGCTACCCCCCGCGCCGTTGCGCGATCAGCATCGCCTCGTCCCGAAAGCCCCGGCTGGTATCGCCCACGGCGCCCTCTTCATTGTAATAGACGACATGCAACGGCTGAAACAAGCGCAACAGCTCGTTGGGTTCCAGCCGATACGCCGGGTTGCTGGGCCCGCGGTCCGTTGCGCTCTCCCGAATGAAAGTCTGGTAGAACAGCAGTCCCCGCTCTTTCAGCGCCGCGCGGATGGCGGCGGCCAAGGACCGGTCCAGGAAGCGGCTGACCACGATGACGTCAAAAGCATTCGGCGGCGGTGGATGGGCGGTCACGTCCCGCTGTTCCGCGGCGACGGCAAGTCCCAGGCGTTGCGCCGTTTGCGCCAGCTCCGAGGTAGCCGTTGCCGCCAGGTCCCAAGCCGCGACGGCAAGTCCATGGGACGCCAGGTGCAGGGCGTTGGCGCCGCGCCCGCAGGCAAGGTCCAGGGCCGTGCCGGCGGGCGGCAACAGGTGGGAGTGGGCGGCCAGCACCCGGCAGGGGCGGCCGGTTGCGCCCGCGTCGTTTTGATAGATGCGCTCCCATTTCTGCCGCTTCGCGTCGCTCATCAGCGCCGCCAGAACGCCGGGGTCATCAGCACCAGCAAGGTGAAGATTTCCAGCCGTCCCATCAACATGGCAAGGCACAGCAGCCACTTGGCCGCATCGTTGACGCCGGCGTAATGGGCGCTGACGTCCCCCAGCCCGGGGCCCAGATTGTTCAGGCAGGCGGCCACCGCGGAGAACGCCGTGACCTGGTCCAGCCCGGTGGCCATGAGCAACACCAGCAACAGGGCGAAAACGGCCACGTAGGAGGCGAAGAAGCCCCACACGGCGTTGAGAACGGATTCGTCCACCGGCTTGTCCCCCAGCTTGATGGGAATGACGGCGCTGGGATGCACCAGGCGCTTGATCTCGCGCATGCCCTGCTTGTACAAGAGCAACACCCGAATGACCTTCAGCCCCCCGCCCGTGGAGCCGGCGCAACCGCCCGCGAAACTGGCGAACAGCAACAGCACCGGCAGAAACAGCGGCCAGTGCTGGTAGGTGGTGGTGGTGAAACCCGTGGTCGTGGCGATGGACACGGACTGGAAGACGCCGTGGTTGAGCGCGTCCGTCTTGTCGCCGTAAGCGCCGAGGTAAAGCAGGCAACCGCAGGTGACGATGCACAGGACGACCAGCACTCGAATGAAGGCGCGCACCTCGGAGTCCCTGCGGTAGGCGGTGAGGCTTCGCGTGCGCCAGCAGACAAAATGCAGGGCGAAGTTGACGCCCGCCGCCAACATGAAAACCACCGCCGTCGCGTTGACCGCCGCGCTGTTGAAGTAACCGATGCTTTGATCGTGCGTGGAGAAGCCGCCGATGGACACCGTGGAAAAACTATGGCTGACGGCGTCAAACAAGGACATGCCAGCCAGCCAGTACGAGAGGGCGCAGGCGATGGTCAGGGACAGGTAGATGTACCACAGCGCCTTGGCGGTCTCGGTGATGCGCGGCGTCAGTTTCGAGTTTTTGATGGGGCCCGGCGTTTCCGCGCGGTACAGCTGCATGCCCCCGATGCCCAACATGGGCAGGATGGCGACCGCCAGCACGATGATGCCCATGCCCCCCAGCCACTGCAACTCCTGGCGGTAGAACAGGATGGATTTCGGCAAGTGGTCCAGCCCCGTTATCACCGTGGCGCCGGTGGTCGTCAGGCCGGACACGGATTCGAACACCGCATCCGCCAGGGACATGGCGGGCGCCTCCGCCAGCAGGAAAGGCGCGGCGCCGGTCAGCCCCAGCCCCGCCCAGAACAGCACCACGACGATGAAGCCGTCCCGCAAGCGCAACTCTTTTTCCACCCGGCGCACCGGCAACCACAACAACAGGCCGATGGCGAGGATCAACAAAAAAGCAAACAGGAAGACGCTCGCGGCGCCGTCGTCAGCAGCCAGGGCGATGACCAGCGGCGGCGCCATGACGACGCTGAACAACATCAGCAACAACCCCAGAATTTTCTGAATGATGGCGAGTTGCATGGGGCGCCCTCAGTGGGAACGGCGCATTGGCGCGGCGGTCGGGGCGTTGCCGGCATGGGCGGCGCCCGCGCCGCGCTGCGGCCGGGCGCCCCGCCGCGGCGCCGCCGCGCGGCCGCAGTCGCTCCGCCCGCCGCCCGCGCCGTGATGCGGTTGGGCGCCCCGCAACGGCGCCGCCGCACGGCCGCAGTCGCTCCGCCCGCCGCCGGTTGGAGCGCCTGACCCGGCGGCGCCTGCCCCGACCTGCTGGTTGCCCGCGCTGGGATGCGCTTGTGTGCGCCGCAACGGCGCCGCGGCAGGGCCGCCGCCCGCGCCGTGCCGCTGGCGCAACGGCGGGCGAGCGGCAGGGGGAAAAGTCATCGAAAGAATGTCGGCGGCTCCAGGATATGCCCGCAGGCGGTTCGGGGATACTTACACAAAGCCACAGCAAAATCAAACCTAGCGCGTTATTTTGCGCCATAACTTTGTTGGCATCACGCCCTCACTGCGGTCGATGTACTATGCGCACACCTCCCTTGTTCAGTCGTGCGCCGCCGCGTTCTGGCACAAAATCCGGCCCCAACACCAGGATTGCTTGTTTTGCGTAAGAACGCGCGTTGCCCTATACTGCACACACAAGGCGGTTTCCTCCAAAGAAGACAACCCACGTGCCTGACGAGACGATACTCATACAAAACGCCCGCATATTTGACGGGCACGGCCCGGAACTGTCGGAGCGCTCCGATATCCTGCTGGCGGACGGCGAAATCAAGGAAATCACGCCTGCCGGCGCCGCCGCGAAAGCCCGTTGCACGGTCGATGCCGGCGGGCGCACCGTCATCCCGGGGCTGATCGACAACCACGTCCACGTCCACATCCCCTCCCTGGATGTTGCGGCCTTGCTCCGCATGCCGGCAACCTACGCCGCGCAGTACGCCAATGTTTTTCTGAACGCCGCCTTGCAACGGGGCTTCACCACCGTGCGCGACGTGGGCGGCGGCGATGCCGGGCTGGCCCGGGCCATAGAGCATGGACTGGTGCGCGCGCCGCGCTTTTATTACGCCGGCAAGTTCATTTCCCAGACCGGCGGTCATGGGGATTTTCGTCCGGGCTGGGAAACCTCTCCCGAGGAACGGCTGGGCGACTGCGGCGGTCATTCAACGCCCTTGGCGCATATTGTCGACAGCCCCCATCAAGTGCGCCGCGCGGTGCGCGAAGAACTGCGCAAGGGCGCCCATTGCATCAAGATAATGGCGTCGGGCGGCGTAATCAGCCCCGCCGACCCCCTGCACCAGGTGCAGTTCAGCGAGGAGGAAATTCGGGCGGCGGTGGAGGAATGTGCGCGCCATGAAACCTACGTGTCCGCCCATTGTCACCCCGCCGCGGCCGCCAGGCGCTGTATCGAGTTCGGCGTGCGTTGCATTGAACACGGCACCTTGATGGACCGGGAAACGGCGCAATACGCGGCCGCCCAGGGCGCGTATGTCGTCCCCACCGGCGCGGTGGTGCAGGCGTTCCACAAAGAGGGGGCGAAGTACGGGTTGCCGCCGGCCTCCCAGGAGAAAATGCGGGGCATCTACGAGGGGGCGATGGCGGCCCTGGAAAACCTGCGCGCGGCCGGCGTGAAAATCGGCTTTGGCACGGACCTGCTGGGCCCGCAACACGTGCGGCAATGCACCGAGTTCGCCATTCGCAAGGAAGTGTTCACGCCCCTGGAGATCCTGCGCCAGGCCACCTCGGTCAATGCCGAAATCCTGCTGGAGCCGCAGCGGTTGGGTTGCGTCCGGGAGGGGGCGTATGCCGACCTGCTGGTGGTCGACGGCAATCCCCTGGAGGACATTTCCCTGCTGGAACGCAACGGCGCGGCGTTGCCGGTCATCATCCGCAACGGTGAAATGGTGAAGTGCGAGTTGGCGGCCGCGGCGGGGGCGGCGAAGGCGTTCAGTTGGCCCACGGCCTGAGCGGGGTGCTTCCTGCAACGTCTCCCGCCGCGGCGGGCGGCAGGGCGTGAGCGCCGCCCGCGTGGTGCTGGTGGGCGGCGGCCGCGCCCGCGCAACGGCGCTGAAAATCCTGGCAAGGCGTCCCCTGGCCCGCCGCCTGAGCGGGGTGCTTCCTGCAACGTCTCCCACCGCGGCGGGCGGCAGGGCGTGAGCGCCGCCCGCGTGGTGCTGGTGGGCGGCGGCCGCGCCCGCGCAACGGCGCTGAGAATCCTGGCAAGGCGTCCCCTGGCCTGCCGCCTGAGCGGGGTGCTTCCCGCAACGTCTCCCGCCGCGGCGGACGGCAGGCCGTGAGCGCCGCCCGCGTGGTGCTGGCAGGCGGCGGACACGCCCACGTAACGGCGCTGAGAATCCTGGCAAGGCGTCCCCTGCAGGGGGCCGGCGTTACGCTGGTAAGTCGGGAGTTGCGCACGCCCTATTCGGGCATGTTGCCGGGGTATGTCGCCGGCCACTATTCATTCGCCGACATTCATATCGACCTGGCGTCCCTGGCCGCGGCGGCCGGCGCCCGCCTGGTCCATGATGAGGCGGTCGGACTGGACGCCCGCAACAAGCAGCTGGCGTGCCGGGGGCAAGCGGTTGTGGACTATGACGTGCTGTCGCTCAACATCGGCGCCGCGTCGGCCGCGCCCGCCGTGCCGGGGGCCGCCGCCCACGCGCTGTCGGTGAAGCCCATCGCCGCCTTTGCAGAGCGCTGGCGGCGCCTGCATGAGCGCTTGTCAAGGCGCCGTGGGCAAGTGCGGATTGGCATGGTCGGCGCCGGCGCCGGCGGCGTTGAACTGGCGTTGGCGGTGCAGCATCGCCTGGAAAACGGGTCGCCCGGAGAGCGTCCGGGCGGCACCCAGATTCACTTGTTCACCGCCGCGCCGGATGTGCTGGTCACCCACAACCGCTGGACGCGCGCTCGGGTGCGGCGCGTTCTGGCACGACGCGGCATCCGCCTGCACCTGGGGCACGAGGTGGCGGAGGTGCATGCGGGCGGCCTGCGTTGCGCCAACGGCGCGGCTTTCGACCTGGACGCAATCCTGTGGGCGACCGCGGCCGCGGCGCCGGACTGGCTGTCCCGGAGCGGACTTGCCGTTGACGAGAAAGGTTTCGTCACGGTGACGGAAACCCTGGAGTCCGTGTCCCATCCGGGCGTTTTTGCCGCCGGCGACATTGCCGGCATAGCCTCCCGGCCGTTGCCCAAGTCCGGCGTGTTCGCCGTGCGCCAGGGGGCGCCCCTGGTTCGCAACATTCGCAATCGCTTGCGGGGCCGTCCCCTGGCGCCGCACCGCCCGCGGCGACATGCTCTCAGCCTGGTCTCCACCGGGGACCGCCGCGCCGTCGCCTCCTGGTCCTGGGCGGCGCTGGAGGGACGCTGGGCGTGGCGCTGGAAAGACTGGATAGACCGCCGCTTTGTGCGCCAATCCAACCGCCGTGGCTGAGTTCGGCAGTACGCGGTGCCGCCGTGCGGATGCGAAGCGCCGGCGCGCGCCCCGGCCCGACCGGGCAGGGGCCGGCACACCGCCCGGCGCCCGCTCCCCCTGGGCGGCGCCCTGGCCCGACAAGGTGGGGGCCGGCAACTCGCATGACCGTTGCTTTGACCGTTGCCCCGACTCGGCAGGGGCCGGCACACCGTCCGGCGCCCGCGGCCTTGCTCCCGCCTTTTTGTTCCCATCACGTTGTCGCCGTCATGTGGCAAATCTGGATTGACCGGGGCGGCACGTTCACGGACGTGGTGGCCAGGTCGCCCAGCGGCCGCATCACCAGCCGCAAGCTGCTGTCCGAGAACCCGGCGCGTTACCGGGATGCGGCCGTCCAGGGCATTCGCGACGTGCTGGGGCTGGCGCCCGACGCCCCCATTCCGCCCCACGCCATAGAACACGTCAAGATGGGCACCACGGTCGCCACCAACGCGTTGTTGGAGCGCAAGGGCGACCGCACCCTGCTGGTCATCACCAGGGGGTTTGGCGACCTGCTGCGCATCGGCTACCAGGACCGCCCGCGCCTGTTCGACTTGCAGGTGACGTTGCCCGCCATGCTCTACGAACGGGTCATTGAGGCGGATGAGCGCATCGACGCCCAGGGCAAGGTGTTGCGTCCCCTGGACGAGACGCAGCTTCGCACCGAGCTGGAAGCCGCGTTTGCCGCCGGCATTCGGGCCGTGGCGGTTGTGCTCATGCACGGCTATCGCTACCGCCGGCACGAACTGGCGGTGGGCAGGATCTGCCGCGAGACGGGTTTTACCCAGGTCTCCCTGGGCCACGAGGCCAGCCCGCTCATCAAGCTGGTCTCTCGCGGCGACACCACCGTGGCGGACGCCTACCTGTCGCCGTTGCTGCGCCGCTACGTGCGCCGGGTCGCCGCCGAGCTGGGCGCCCCGGAAGCCGGCGGGCCGCGCCTCATGTTCATGCAATCCAACGGCGGCTTGACCGACGCCGCCCTGTTTCAGGGGCGCAACGCGATTTTGTCCGGGCCGGCCGGCGGCGTGGTGGGCATGGCGAGCACCGCGGCGGGCCTCGGGCTCCGCAAGCTGATCGGCTTTGACATGGGCGGCACATCCACCGACGTCAGCCATTACAACGGCGAGTACGAGCGCAGTTTCGACACCCGGGTCGCCGGAGTGCGCCTGCGCGCGCCCATGATGCGCATTCACACCGTGGCGGCGGGCGGCGGCTCGGTGTTGCGGTTCGACGGCGCACGGTTTCGGGTGGGGCCGGAATCCGCCGGCGCCAATCCCGGCCCGGCCTGTTACCGGCGCGGCGGGCCCTTGACCATAACGGACTGCAACCTGTTGTTGGGCCGGATTCAGCCGGACAGTTTCCCCGCCGTTTTCGGGCCCGGCGGCAACGAGCCGTTGGACCACGACATCACCCGCCGCCGCTTCGCCGACCTGGCGGCGCAGGTTGCCGCCGCCCAAGGCAAGACCATCACGGCGGAAGAAACGGCGGCGGGCTTTTTGCGCGTCGCCGTTGAGAACATGGCCAACGCCATCAAGAAAATCTCCGTGCGGCGCGGCTACGACGTCACGGAATACACTCTCAACTGCTTCGGCGCCGCCGCCGGCCAGCACGCCTGCCAGGTGGCGGACGCGCTGGGCATGAAAAGCATTTTCCTGCATCCCCTGGCGGGCGTGTTGTCCGCCTACGGCATGGGGCTGGCGGAGATTCGGGCGTTGCGCGAGGCGCAACTGGGCATCGACTTCGATGCCGCCGGCATGGAGCAGGAGTTAGAGCAACAGCGCCGCCTGCTGGCGGCCGCGGCCCGCGAAGAAGTGCTGGGGCAGGGAGTGCCGGCCGAACGCATTACCATTGTCAGCCGAGTGCGCATACGCCGCCGGGGAACCGATGCCGCCCTGGAGACAGCGGTCGCCGCCGCGCCGCAAATGTGCGCCGCCTTCGAGGAAGAGCATCTCCGCCGCTTCGGCTTTGTCGCCCAGGAGCGGGGGCTGGTGGCGGAGGCCGTATCCGTGGAGGCCGTAGGGACCGCCGATGCCGTGGCGGAGCCGCAACGGGCGGCGCCTGCGGTTGCGGAAGACCCGGCGCCGCGCCGCCGTGCGCCCATGTACGGCGCCGGCGCCTGGAGTGACGCGCCGCTTTATCATCGCGACGAGTTGCCGGCGGGAGGGCGCGTTATCGGCCCCGCCATGATCATCGACGCCGCCGGCGCCATCGTCTTGGAGCCGGGCTGGGGCGGCGCCGTTGACGACCGCGGGCGGTTGTTGCTGGAGCGGGCGGCGGCCGACATCGCGGCAACGGGCGGCGCGGCAATGTCCGACGCAACGGCAAGCAACTCGGCGGTAAGCGGCCCGCCGGCAAGCGGCCTGGCAGGCGGCGCAACAAGCGGTATGGAGACGGATGGCGCAACGGGGGACACGGCGGCAAGCGGTGCGGCGGAGGGCGCCACGGCGGCCGCTGGCACAGCAAGCGGCCCGGCGGGCGGTGCGGAGGAGGGCGCCACGGCGGCGGGCGGCGCGGCAATGTCCGGCGCGGCGGCGGACAGTGCGGCGATGGGAGGCACAGCAACGGCCGGCGCATCGGCAAGCGCCACGGAAGCAGACCCGATCCGGCTGGAGGTGTTCAACAACCTGTTCATGTCCATTGCCGAGCAGATGGGCGCCGCCTTGCAGAATACCGCCAGCTCCGTCAACATCAAGGAGCGCCTGGATTTCTCCTGCGCCTTGTTCGATGCCGCGGGCGGCCTGGTGGCGAACGCGCCCCACATTCCCGTGCACTTGGGTTCCATGGGCGAGTCGGTGCGGGCCGTCATCAGCGCCAACCAGGGAAAAATCAAGCCCGGCGACGTCTATGCCCTCAACTCGCCCTACGCCGGCGGCGCTCACCTGCCCGACGTCACCCTGGTTACGCCGGCGTTTGACGAGGCGGGCGAGCGCATCCTCTTCTACGTGGGGTCGCGAGGGCATCATGCGGACATAGGCGGGCGCACGCCCGGCTCCGCCCCGCCGGACAGCCGGCGCATCGACGAAGAGGGCGTGTTGATTGACAACTTCCTGGCGGTGGAAAACGGGCGGTTGCGGGAGCGGGAGCTCAGAGAACTGCTGGGCTCGGGCCGGTATCCCTGCCGCAACATTGAGCAGAACCTGGCCGACCTGGAGGCGCAGGTCGCCGCCAACCAGACGGGCCTTTTGGAGCTGCGCAAGATGGTGAGCCATTACGGGCTGGAGGTAGTGAGCGCCTATATGAAACACGTGCAACGCAACGCCGAGGAGTCCGTGCGCCGGGTGATGACGGCGCTTTGCGACGGCGAGTTTGAATACCCCATGGACGAGGGCGCCGTGATCCGGGTGCGGCTCTCGGTGGATCGAAAAAAGCGCACCGCCGTGGTTGACTTCAGCGGCACCTCCGGGCAGAATCCGGGCAACTACAATGCGCCGCCTGCAGTCTGCCGGGCGGCGGTGCTGTACGTGTTTCGAACCCTGGTGAATGACGACATTCCGTTGAACGAAGGTTGTTTCAGACCCATACAACTGGTTGTGCCGCCCCGCTCCATGTTGTCCCCGGAGTACCCGGCGGCGGTAATGGCAGGCAACATCGAAGTATCCCAGGCCATCGTCAATGCGCTGTACGGCGCCATGGGCGTACAGGCCGCATCACAAGGCACAATGAATAATTTTTTCTACGGCAATGAACGTTGTCAGAACTACGACACGGTGTGCGGCGGCACCGGCGCCGGCCCGGACTACGCCGGCGCGGACGCCGTGCACAGCCACATGACCAACACCCGCATGACCGACCCGGAAGTGCTGGAGTTGCGCTACCCGGTGCGCGTCGAGGAGTTTTCCATTCGCCGCGGCTCCGGCGGCGCCGGGCGCTATGCCGGCGGCGCCGGCGTGGTGCGCAAGCTGCGGTTCCTGGAAGCCATGACCGCCACCGTGCTGAGTTCGCACCGGACCGTGCCGCCGTTCGGCCTGCAAGGGGGGCGCCCCGGCCGGTGCGGCAACAACTACGTAGAGCGCGCCGCCGGCGGAGTTGAGCAACTCGGCGGCAATGACGAGACGGCGCTGAACGCCGGCGACCTGTTCGTCATGGAAACGCCGGGCGGCGGCGGATACGGCCGGGCGGACGCCGCGCCGGACGGGGAGGAAACATGAGCGGGACTGACGGGCTGTTGGGGGCCGGCGGGGGCGTTGCGGCGCCGCTCGCCGCGCCTCGCCCCGGCCCGCAATCGCCGCATGGGGCCCTGCAGGAGTTGCCCGTCGGCCCGCAGGAGCCGGGCGCCGCGTCTGGTCCCGGCCCGCAGGAGCCGGGCGCCGTGTCGCCCGCCGGCCCGCAAGCGCCGGGCACCGACCCGCAGACATCGCCCGGCGCACTGTCCGCCGCGCCGCCCGCCTTGAGAAAGCCCGGCCGCTTCCTGGCGTTCTCAACCGGGTGCGCCATGCTGTTGCTGTGCGCGGCCGCCCCGGCGCAGGAGGGGCTGGAGGTGATGGTCGTCACTGCGCAAAAACGCGAGCAGAACATACAGGAAGTGCCGGTATCCATTTCGCACTTGTCCGGGCAACGGCTGGCTTCTCGGTTCACGGGGGGAGAAGACGCACTGGCCCTGGCGTCTGCCGCGCCCAGTCTGTACGCGGAAACCTCTTCCGGCCGCCTGGCGCCGCGCTTTTACATGCGCGGGCTGGGGAACGCCGATTTCACCGCGGCGGCGTCCCAGCCCGTGTCTTTCGTGTTTGACGGGGTGCCCATGGAGAAGCTGGCCCTGCGCTCCTTTCCCTTGTTCGACCTGGACGACATAGAGGTCATTCGCGGCCCCCAGGGCACCCTGTTCGGGCGCAACACCACGGCGGGCATTATCAAGTTTGACTCGCGCCGTCCCACCGCAGCGCCGGAGGGCTACGTCAAGATGTCCGGCGGCAACAAGGGCACGTTCAATGTCGAAGCGGCCCTGGGGGGCGCACTCGTCAAGGACGTCCTGTCGGGGCGGGTCTCCCTGTTGCGGCAACAACGGGCGGACTGGATTGACAACGCCTACACCGGCGAAGACGATGCGCTGGGCGGCTTCGTCGTGCTGGCGGGGCGCGCGCAACTGTTGTGGACCCCCGTTCCCGGCGTCAGCGCCTGGATCATGCACCAGCACCAGGACCAGGACGGCAACTCCGCCACTGCTTTTCGCGCCAACGTGCTGACCCGGGGCAGCAACGAACTGAATGAGAACTACGACCGCGGCACGGTGTGGTTCGATGGCGGCGGCAACAATCCCGGCGAGATAAAAAGCCACGGCACCACCGTGAAATTGGACTGGGAGGCGGGCGGCCATACGCTGACCTCGATTACCTCCTACCAGGATGTTTACGACCGCCTTTCCCGGGGCGACATTGACGGCGGTTGCACGGACGCCCGCTGTCCGGGCGCCACCGCTTTTCCCGTCGACACGGGCAGCGCCCTGGTCTTGGAGCAGCTCACCCAGGAGGTGCGCCTGGCCGCAGCCCCAGGCGGCGCACTCCATTATCAACTGGGCGCGTTCTATTTCAACGAGGATTTTCGGGGACATTCGCTGAACGCAGAGGAGACTGCGTTAGAGGAGATTCGGGGCATAGGCGTGCGCTCCATCACCGAAATTGACAATACCGCCTGGGCGGTGTTCGGGCAAGCGTCCGTCAAGCCGTACCCGCGATTGACGCTGACCGCAGGGGTGCGCTACACGGATGACCAGAAAGACGCCGTGCACACGGCGCCGGCCGGCGCCAGCCGCGCCGACTTCATCAACGGGCTGGACCCCATCAGCCTGGGGGACGACAACGTCAGCTGGGACGCGGCGCTGGCGTGGGCCCTGGACGAGACCGGTAGCTCCCAGGTTTATGTGCGCCTGGCTTCCGGCTTTCGGGCGCCCGTCATCCAGGACCGCATCGATGAAGACCCCGAGGTGACCACCGCCCGGTCGGAGACCATTATGTCGTACGAACTGGGCTACAAGGCGCTGTGGGACCGGTTGCGGTTCAACCTGGCGGCTTTCTACTACGAGGTGGACGACATGCAGCTGGTCGCCGTCGGCGGCGCCAGCAACTCGGTGGGGCTGTTGAACGCAGAACAAGGCATTGGCTACGGCGTGGAGCTGGACCTGGACTACGCGCTGAACAACAACCTGATCCTGTCCGGCGGCTTCGGCTACAACAAGACGAAGTTCAACGCTGAGGGGCTGACCGCCGCGCCCTGCGGCTCCGGGTTATGCAC
>CAZDXS010000136.1:0-2248 GCA_964509455.1 uncultured Enterobacteriaceae bacterium
AAAACCTCCACGCCAAGACGCAGGGGGTTGCGCCCGCCGGCGGGCGCCAGGCGCCAGCCCAGGCGCCACTCGGAGCCCGTCTCCGTCATCCCCAGGCTGGCCCAGGGCTTGCTTACGAAGCGGCCGCCGAACGCGCCCAGCCCGTAGCCAATCTCGGCGCCCAGGCGACCGCCGGGCAACGCCCGGCGCGTCGACAGGACGTCCGCATCACGCAGGTTGAACAAGGCTTCCGCGCCGCCGCCGGCCCGGGCGCCGTAGCCGCTGTTCAGCGACATGGCAAAGCCGCGCTCCGAGGACAGGTCAAGGTCATAGCGAACCTCGCCGGACACCCCCCACTCCCGCAGGCTGCCCGCCTCGTGGGCGAGCAACGAGCGTCCCTTGAAGTCAACCCAAACGCCGTGGCTGGGGTTCTCGTAGGTGAGGCCGACCCCCAGGTCCATCCCGCTGCCGGTGGACAGGCCGCCGCGGTCGTGGAGTACGCCCAGTTCCAGGCTGGGAGCGACTGTCGACCCGTCCGGCAACTCGGTGACGTGCGAGCCTTCCAGGCCCAGGCGCAGACGTCGGGTGTCGGCGGAAGTAGCGCCCAGTTGCCCCTCCACCTCGTCGGATTCCATCTGCACGTAGAACGCATCGCCTTTCACCGCCACGGCAAAGCCGGCGGCGTTGTCCGCCGCCAACAGCTCGCCGCGAAAACCGGCGGCGCCCATCAGCAGGTCGATGTCGGTCTTGATTGCATCTTCGCCCTGGGGCTTGTACTTGACGTCTCCCATGCCCAGGCCGCCCGCGGCCCAGGAGGAGAACCGCTCCGTGAAGCGATAGCGCGTGTAGGGGTAGATGCCGGTCAGGTCAATGTCCAGGTCGCCTTCGCCCCCGTCTTCGAGCTGGTAGTCGCTGTCGCCCATGCTGTGCGCCACCGACAGCCCCAACATCCAGCGCTCGGAAGACCAGTCGGCGCCCACTTGCCCCGTCGTCACCGAGCCGTCCACTTCCAGGCCGTGCTCCTTGTCGGTATACGAGGAGTGAGCGCCGCGCCCCCACACGGACACGCAACCGCTCCCCACGCCGTCCCGCCCCAGCGAGAACGAACTGCGGGTCAGGGCGTCCCGACCGCTCAGCCCGTCGAACCGGGACAGGCGGCGCAAGGCCCGCCAGGCGCCTTCCTCCGCCTTGTCCGCATCCCAGCCGCCGACGCGGTGCCCGGCGACCGTCAACTGCGACCCCGGCGCACACTGGGCGTCCAGGCGCAACCGGGTCGTGTCCAGCATCTGCATGGCCACGGCGCGGCCAAACAGGAGCAGGGATTTTTCCACCGTGAGTTCGGCCATGTTGTCCTGCCCCGTCACCTCCTCGGTGACGTCGCTGGCCAACCGCTCATCATTGCCGGCGTCGTCCTGGAAACTCACCTGCACCCGGATCCGCCGGCCGGCGTCGGCGTCCGCCAGCACGTAGGTCGGCTCATCAGCGCCGCTGATGTCCACCGGGGCGGCGCCGCCCGCGCCCGCCCGTTGCCACTGGTAGGCGTAGCTGACCCGGGTCAGCCCGTTGGCGTCGGCTATGCCGTCGGTCAGCGCCGTCAGGGACTCGCCCACGTCCAGCGTGGTTTCGATGCGAATCGTCGGGGCGCCCGTCGCCGGCGCGTTCACCAGCCCGGATGCGGCGGACAACTCCTCGTCATTGCCGTCGGCGTCGGCGAAGCGCACCCGCACCCGCACCCGCAGGTTCCCGTCGGCGGCGGTCAAGGCGTACGTGCGCGCGGTTGCGCCGCCAATGTCCACCGGATTCGAGACGCCGTCGGCGTTCACCCGTTGCCACTGATAGACATACGCCGGCGCCGGCGGCAACCCGTTGCCGTCCGTAATGTTGCCCGTGTCCGCCGTCAGGGTCTGCCCCACCACGGCATTGCCCGTGACCCGCAGGCCCGTCGCCGGCACGTTCGCCTCCGGCATCACCTCGCGCCATTCGCTGCTCAGCATCTCATCGTTGCCTTTGGCGTCCTGAAAACGCACGGTTACGCGCACCCAGTTGTTCTGGTCCGCCTCTGCGTTGGCGTAGCTAGCGGCGGTCGCGCCGCGAATGTCGGCCGCGCCCGCTCCATCCGCCGCCGCGGCCCGTTGCCACTGATAAGTGAAAGCGGGCGTTGCCGGCAGGCCGTTGGGGTCCGTAATGCCGTCCGTGTTCGCCGTCAGGGTCTCGCCCACCTGCGCCGTGCCGTCGGCGGTCACCTCGCCCCCCGCCGGCGCGTCCACCA
>CAZDXS010000137.1:0-5494 GCA_964509455.1 uncultured Enterobacteriaceae bacterium
TCGATATACTCCACGCACTCCCGCGCAAAACTCCGTCGCCAGGCCCGCACTCGTTGCCCGGCTCGCCTTCCAGAAAATATCCTGCGCCAGGGGGAGTTACAACAGCAATGCCGTGCGCTTGCGCGTTCTCACGCAAAATTCCTGCGCCAGGGGGAGTTGTAGCAGCAACGCCGCACGGTTGTGCAAAAGCCCGTCGCCAGAAATTTAAGTGGGCGTGCGCCGCCGCGTTCTCACGCAAAAGCCCGTCGCCAGGTGACCTCGACAGATTGTGCGGCGCCGCGTTCTCACGCAAAAGCCCTGCGCCAGGAAACCTCGATATACTCCACGCACTCCCGCGCAAAACTCCTGCGCCAGGGGGAGTTGTAGCAGCAACGCCGCGCGGTTGTGCAAAAGCCCGGCGCAGGAGGAGTTGTGGCGATAGCGTTGTGCGCTTGCGCGAAATTCCAGCGGCGGGGGAGGCAGGGCGTTGCCCCAGGCGCCGTGCGGGACGGCGGGGCAAAAGTTACTTGCAAACGATTCTCATTTATTCTATTATTCCCATCATCATTAAAGCATGGGCAACCAGAGGTGATGAGATGTACGTATGCGTGTGCAACGAGATAACTGAACGACAGGTCAAGCAAGCCATCGGCGAAGGCGCGATGACGGTCAGCCAGATTCGACAGAAGCTGGCTATCGACCAACAGTGCGGCTCTTGCAACGACTGCCTGGAAGATTGCCTGGACGAAGTCTTTGCTCGCGCACCCGCCGCTTCCCCGGCAGGCGCCGCGGCCGGATAGCGGGTTGCCGGGCCGGCGCCGCCCGCTCCCCCAACTGTCATCAGGAACCGCCGCACCGCAACAGGCGCAACGACAGACACGACCACAGATACAACAACGGCACCGGGCGCCCGCGGCGACGCCAGGTCTTGTCCACCCCCCCACAGCAATCCAGCCATAGCCCGCCGTCGCGCTCCCGCCGGCGACGCCAGGCCTCGTCCGCCCCCACAGCAATCCAGCCATAGCCCGCCGTCGCGCACCCGCCGGCGACGCCAGGTCTCGTCCATCCCCACAGCAATCCAGCCATAGCCCGCCGTCACGCCCCCGCTGGCTGACGGCCGGCAGTGCCGGGGCCGCTTCCCCGGCAGGCGCCGCATCCCGATAACAGGTTGCCGGCCCGGCACCGCCCGCTCCCCCGCCTTTCATTAGGAACCGCCGAACCGCAACAGGCGCAACGACAAGCACGACAACAGATGCAACAACGGCGCCGGGCGCCCGCGGCGACGCCAGGTCTCGTCCACCCCCCCACAGCAATCCAGCCATAGCCCGCCGTCGCACTTCCGCCGGCTGACGGCCGGCAACGCAAGAGCCGCCTGCTTCCCCGACTGTCATCAGGAACCGCCGAACCGCAACAGACGCAACGACAGACACGACCACAGATACAACAACGGCACCGGGCGCCCGCCGACGGCGCCAGGTCTCGTCCATCCCCACAGCAGTCCAGCCATAGCCCGCCGTCACGCCCCCGCCGGCTGACGGCCGGCAACGCAAGGGCCGCCTGCTTCCCCGGCAGGCGCCGCTTCCGGACAGCGGGTTGCCGGGCCTGCGCCGCCTGCTTCCCGGCCCGTCTTTGGCAACTAGGGACAAGCCGCCGCCGGACCCCCGATAAAAAATTTTCCAAATAATCCTTGCAAATGTAAATGCTAATCGTTATCATTTACATAATCACCAACTTCTGTTGCGAGCACCACCGCCAATAAGGCGCAACAGGGGAAACTCAATGAAGAACGCAACGAACACGAAACACGCAAAAACCCATGGGCGAAAAGAACCCGCCGCGTAAAGTCGGCAAGCGGCAAGCGACAGCGCTCCCCGGGCAATGCGCCGGCAGTCGGAACGAATGCGACCGCGGCCGCCCGCCCGCAAACAACTTCCCGCGCGGCGACCATCGCCGCGGCGCCGGGCCGGTCCTGGCGCTCGCCATTGCCGTGACGGGCGCCGGCGCCCCGGGCGCCGCCGTGGCGAACGGCGCCGCGCCGGCGCCGCGGCCGGCGGAAGAAATCACTGTTGTCGGCGGCCGAGAAGAGGCCCGCAAAACGGCCGGTTCAGCCCATTTCATCGACAACGAGGAGTTGAAGAAATTCAACTACGCCGACATTCAACGCATCGTCAGCGCGGCGCCGGGCGTCTCCCTGCAACAAGAGGACGGCTACGGGTTGCGCCCCAACATCAGCATACGCGGCGTCGCCGCGGAGCGCAGCGCCCGCATCACCCTGCTGGAAGACAACGTGCTGGTGGCGCCGGCGCCCTACGCGGCGCCCGCCGCGTACTACTTTCCCACGGCGGGGCGCATGCACGCGCTGGAAATCCTCAAGGGGCCGGCGGCCATAACCCAGGGGCCGTATACCATAGGCGGCGCGTTAAACCTGGTCTCAACGCCCATACCGGAGGAAGCGGCGGGAATGGTGATGGCGGAAGGCGGCGAGGACGCCGCTTACCGGGTCCATGCCCATTACGGCGGGTCATTCGCCAACGGCGTCGGCTTCCTGCTGGAAACGCACCAGTGGCATTCCAACGGCTACCAGGACATAGACAACAGCGCCGCCGACACCGGGTTGCGCCTGGAGGACTACACGCTCAAGCTGCGCTACGCCCCAGCCGCTTCGCGCCACCAGCTGGAGTTCAAGTTTCAATACGCCGACCAGGGCTCGGAGCAAAGCTACCTGGGGTTGACCGACGCGGATTTTCGAAAAGACGCCTATCGCCGCTACGGCGTCTCCCAGCTGGACAACATCGCCACGGAGCACTTCCAGTACATCCTGCGGTACAGCCTGGCGCTCACCGATGCGCTCACCGCGAGCGCCACCGGCTACCGCAACGAGCATCAGCGCAACTGGTTCAAAACCGAGGGGCTGGACCCCGACGGCAGCGACAGCGCTGAAAACTTCGAGCGCACCAGCTGGTTCAACGTCATCGGCGCCGTCAACCGCGGCGAGGCCTTGGGCGGGCTCAGCACGGCGCGGCTCCAGGGCGTCCTGGACGGCGCGGAAGACACCTTGCCCGGCAGCATACAACTGCGCTCCAACGCCCGCGAGTACGTATCCCAGGGCGTGCAACTGACGCTCCGGTGGGAGGGAGAGACGGGGGCGTTGCGCCACGATCTGGAAGCGGGCGTCCGCTACCACGAGGACGAGGAAGACCGGTTGCAACGCAACAGCACCTATCACCAGGAAAACGGCAACCTAGTGCTGGACGATCAGGGGCTGCTGGGCAACGCGGGCAACCGCCTGCAAAAAGCGCGGGCGACGGCGCTGTATGTTCGTGATCGGATCGAGTGGGGCGACTGGACATTCAGCCCGGGCCTGCGCTATGAAAACATCAAGCAGAAACGCACCCGCTGGGCGGACCGCGGCGCCGCCGCCGCGGCGCGCATCGCGGTGCGGGACCGCCGCGACAACAGCATCGGGGTCTGGTTGCCGGGCATGGGCGTTCTCTACCGCCTGGGGGCCGACTGGACAATGTTGGCGGGCGCGCACAAGGGCTTCACCGCCCCCGGCAACGACCCGAACGCCAGGGAGGAAGAAGCGCTCAACTACGAGCTGGGGATAAGATACGCCCGCAACGGCAAGCGCGGAGAAATCATCGGTTTTCTGAGTGATTACGACAACCTGCTGGGCGTATGCACCGCGTCCTCCGGCATCGACTGCGAAGCCGGCGATGCTTTCAGCGGCGACGGCGCGACCGTCGTCGGCGTGGAGCTGTTGCTGGCGGCGAAATTTGCCCCCCGCAAAGGATACCGGTTGCCGCTGTCCCTCAGTTACACGTTCACGGACGCCCGCTTCGACAGCGACATCAACGACACGGACTTTTTCGGAGACGTGCAAAAAGGCGACCCCATCCCCTACATTCCAGCGCACCAGTTGCACTTGTCCGCCGGCATCGAACGGGCGCGCTGGAGCGTCTATCTGGGCGCGAACTACGCGGACGCAGTCTGCGTGCGCGCCTCCTGTGAACGCTTCGAGCGCACCGATGACGCGCTCACGGTGGACCTGCATGGCAGCTTTCGGATCAACGACCGGGTCACGGCGTTCGCCCGCATAGAGAACGTTACCGCGGCGGAGAACATTCTCGGCCGCCACCCTTACGGCGCCCGCCCCGGCAAGGACCGCACCGCCGCCGTCGGCGTGCGCCTCGAGTTCCAGGGAAGCCGGCGCACCATTGCTGGTATGATAAACCGATGAGCAGAATGCACCGCGCACTGGGCCTGGCCGCCGCCCTGCTGTTGTCGGCCGCAAGCGCCCAGGCGCGCCCGACTCCGGAAGTAAACGTGTACTCCGCCCGCAAGGAAGCCCTGGTCAAGCCGCTGTTCGATGCGTTCACGCAGGAGACGGGGATTGCAGTCAACCTGGTTGCGGGCAAGGCGGACGCGCTGATTAAACGGCTGGAAATAGAGGGCGAGCGCTCGCCTGCGGACCTGTTGTTGACCGTGGACGCGGGCCGCTTGCACCGGGCGAAAACCCTGGGACTGTTGCAACCAGTGACGTCCCGCCTCCTGGACGAGGCGGTGCCGGAGAATTATCGAGACCCCCAGGGGTACTGGTACGGCCTGTCTCTCCGGGCGCGGGTAATCGTGTATTCCCGGGACCGCGTTGACCCAGCCGCGCTGTCAACGTACGAGGCCATGGCCGACCCCGCCTGGCGCGGGCAACTGTGCGTGCGCTCCTCTTCCAACGTGTACAACCAGTCGCTGGCGGCGTCCATGCTGGCCCACCACGGGCGCGAAAAAGCGGAAAAGTGGCTGGCCGGGCTGGTGGCGAATTTCGCCCGAAATCCCAAGGGCGGCGACCGGGACCAGGTCAAGGCGGTGGCGGTGGGACAGTGCCGCCTGGCCCTGGTCAATACCTATTACCTGGCGGGCATGCTGAGTTCAGACATTGCCGGCGAGCGGGACGCGGCGGCCAAGGTGGGATTGTTCTGGCCCAACCAGGACGGCAGGGGGGCGCACGTCAACATCAGCGGCGGCGGCGTAACCCGGGCGGCGCGGCGCCCGGCGGCCGCGATCCGGTTGCTGGAATACCTGGCCGGCGCACCGGCGCAACGATGGTACGGGGAAAAGAACCATGAGTTCCCCATTCGTCCGGGCGTTGCCGCCGGCAACATCCTGAAATCCTGGGGGCCTTTCAAGGCGGATGCGCTGAACCTGGCCGTGCTGGGAGAAAACAACCAGGCCGCGGTGCGCGCCATGGACCGGGCCGGTTGGCAATAGCCCGGACAGCGACGGCGGGGGACGAGGCGGCGGTGCGCTTTGCGGCGACGGACAGCCCGGCGGCACGGCGGCCAACGGGTGGATTGACGGTGCGTCCCCCAACGACGGGCAACCCGGCGACACGGCGGCTAGCGGCAAATGTCCCGCCAACGCGGTGCCCAACGGGCGGATTGCCAGCGCACCCCCCGACGGCAAGCGCCGCCGCATCATCCCCCTTTCTCCGATTGCGCCTTGCGATGCAGCTCCCGGT
>CAZDXS010000138.1:0-17310 GCA_964509455.1 uncultured Enterobacteriaceae bacterium
GCGCCCCGGCCGTCCCGCCGGCCTGCTTTCTGCGGGGGAGGGCGTTTTCGCGGCGCACTTGCCGTTCCGCCGTCCGGCATTTTGCGAGGGAGGGCGTTTTCGCGGCGCACTTGCCGTCCCGCCGGCCTGCTTTCTGCGGGGGAGGGCGCACGGGCGGTGCGCTTGCCGTTCCGCCGTCCCGCATTTTGCCGGGACTGGCGCGCGAACGAACGCACGGGCGGCACACGAACGTACAGGCGGCGCGATGACGAACCCGGCCGCCGCCGGGCGGCTTTCCCACGTTCTCCGCACCGGCGGCTATGAAATTCGTTGACGAGGCCGTCATTCGGGTGGAGGCGGGCAAGGGCGGCGATGGGTGCCTGAGTTTCCGCCGCGAGAAATACATCCCCAGGGGCGGCCCGGACGGGGGCGACGGCGGCAACGGCGGCAACGTGTACCTGGTGGTGGACGAGGGGCTGAACACGCTGGTGGATTTTCGCCACGCCCGCTTGCACCGGGCGCAAAACGGGCGGCCGGGCAGCGGTCGCAACCAGGCGGGCAAAAGCGCAGATGACGCCCGGATCAAGGCGCCCGTCGGCACCTTGGTTTATGACGACGACACCGGCGAGCTGATTGGCGACCTAGTGGGCAAAGGCGATGAGTTGCTGGTGGCCAGGGGCGGCAAACACGGGCTGGGCAACGCCCGCTTCAAGAGCAGCACCAACCGGGCGCCGCGCAAAACCACCCAGGGCGCCGCGGGCGAGGCCAGGAACCTGCGCCTGGAGCTGAAAGTGCTGGCGGACGTGGGGCTGCTGGGTCTGCCCAACGCCGGCAAGTCCACGTTCATCCGTCAAGTGTCGGCGGCGCGGCCCCGGGTGGCGGATTACCCGTTCACTACGCTGTACCCGCACTTGGGCGTGGTGCGCCTGGGGCATGAGCGCGAGCTGGTTGTCGCCGACATTCCCGGCCTGGTGGAAGGGGCGGCGGCCGGCGCCGGGCTGGGCGCCCGCTTCCTGCGCCATCTCGCCCGCACCCGGCTGTTGTTGCATCTAACGGATGCGGGAACGACCCAGGGGGCGGCGGCGCTGGCGGCGCGCGTTCGCGGCATCGAGGCGGAGCTGGCGGCCTGGGATGCGGAGTTGAGCAACAAGCCCCGGTGGCTGGTGTTGAACAAGATCGACCTGCTTTCTCCGGAGCAAACGACCGAGTTGCGGGACGAAATCACCCGGCGATTGAATTCGGAGCAGCCCATTCACTGCATCTCCGCCGCGACCGGCGCAGGTTGCGAGGACTTGATCAAGGCGATGTTCCAGTGGTTCGCCGCCGCCGCAACCGAACAATGAAACCAGTAATGTCGCAATCACCGCACAGAAGCAAACGCAACCCGCATCGCGCCGGGCGCAGACGCGGCGGCCGGCCCGGCCGCCGTGAAAGGGCACATTCCGCCGGCAACGGAGAGCGCCGCACAGCGTCCCACGGCGCGGCGCACACACAACGGAGCGGGGCGTCCGCCCCATGAGCAAACGACAAGAATGTTGGGTGGTCAAAATCGGCAGCGCCCTGCTAACGGACGATGGTTGCGGCCTGCGCGTGGACGCCATGGCGGACTGGATTCGGCAAATGGCGGAGTTGCGCCGCCGCGAGCGCCGTTTTCTCATCGTCTCCTCTGGGGCCGTGGCGGAGGGGCGGGCGCGCCTGGGCTGGAACGAGCGCCCCGTCACCTTGCACGAGCAACAGGCGGCGGCGGCCGTCGGCCAGACCGGGCTGGTCCAGGCCTACGAGACCCGGTTCCAGGAATACGGCATACGGACCGCCCAGATTCTCCTGATCCACGACGACATTGCCGACCGCAAGCGCTACCTGAACGCGCGCTCCACCCTGCGCGCCCTGCTGGGACTGGGCGTGGTGCCCGTTGTGAACGAGAACGACAGCGTCGCCACCGACGAGATCCGCTTCGGCGACAACGACTCCCTGGCGGGGCTGGTGGCGAACCTGGTGGAAGCCGACCTGCTGGTCATCCTCACGGACCAGCCCGGGTTGTACGACCGCGACCCGCGCCAGGACCCCCAGGCGACCCTGGTGCGCACCGGCGCCGCCGGCGATCCGGCCCTGGAGCAGTACGCCGGACCCGGCAGCGCCCTGGGGCGGGGCGGCATGCTGACCAAGCTGCGCGCCGCGGCCACGGCCGCCAAGTCCGGCGCCGACACCGTCATCGGCTCCGGGTTGGAAGAGGACATACTGCTGAAAATTGCCGCCGGCGAGCCGGTGGGAACAACCCTGTCCGCCGCCCGCTCGCCGCTGGCCGCCCGCAAGCAGTGGCTGGCGGGACATCAGCGCTCCAACGGCGCCCTGGTGCTGGACGACGGCGCCTGCCGCGTGCTGGTCGAGAAAGGCGGCAGCCTGCTGGCGGTTGGCGTCGTGGAGGTGGCCGGCGAGTTCCATCGCGGTGAGATCGTCGTGTGCCGCAACGCCGCCGGCCGCGAGATCGCCTGCGGGCTGATCAACTACAACGCGGCGGAGACCCGCAAAATCATGGGCCGCCCTAGCAGCGACATCAAGCAGCTGCTGGGCTACGTGGACGAAGCGGAGTTGATCCACCGGGACAACCTGGCGCTGTTGTAGTGCGGGGCGCGGACCAGGGGGCGTTCACCCCGTCGGGGCGCGGGCGCTCAGGGCGGAGCCCCACGGGAGTTCAAGCCCGCACAAACCTGCGCCAACGCAACCCCTGTAATGAATAAAAGCCGACAATGTGGAACATAATCAACTTTTTTGCCCAGTTGCAAACGCTGCGGCGCTCATTCACCCGGAAGCCCTCATACTACAAAATGCACGACTGTCTTCAGCGAGCCATCGAGTATGCGCCGGAGGAGCAAGGTTGCGCGCACGACCTCGCGCTGACCGTGTACGCATTCCTCGAACGGGACATGCAAAGGTTTCTGCTGGGCAAGAAGCACATCCCTCTTACCGACGAGATGTCTCCTTTCGAGCGCAAAGAAGCTCAAGAGCGGAACCGCGTTCTCGAGATCGCAGAGCAACACCTCAAAGACATCCAGCGCCAAACCAAAGAGGTGCTCGATGGCGTCCCCGATGACGTCCGCAAAATCCACGCTGACGGAGACTCTTGATGCGGCGCCCGCACCCGCCCGCCGGGACGGCGGGGCCGCCATGGGCGGGCGCCGGGCGCCGTTGCCCCGCCAAGGGCGGGCATTCAGGATGGCGCCCCTGCGGCATTCAGGCGGTTTTACGGCGAGAACGGGCGGCGAACCCCGATAATGCGGACATTCAGGCGGTTTTGCGGCGAGTGCGGGCGGCAAACCCCGCCAATGCGGACGTTCAGGCGGTTTTGCGGCGAGTGTGGGCGGCAAACCCCGCCAATGCGGGCATTCAGCCGGTGATGCGGGCATTTAAGCGGCTGTTACGGCGAGTGCGGGCGACAAACCCCGCAAAACCACACACGCCAGACAACGCCGGCACACGGCGGCGGGCGGGGGCAGGGCGGTGAGTAGCGCTTTTTGCTCCGTCAGCGCACGGGTAACAGCGCCATGCAACGCTGGCGCACGGCGGCGGGCGGCGAGCAACGCTTTTCACCCCGCAAGAGCGCGGGCGCCGGCGCCATACCCCGCCAGGGGACGGGCAACAGCGCCATACCTCGCCAGAGCGCAGGCGTCGGCGCCATACCCCGCCAGGGGACGGGCAACAGCGCCATACCTCGCCAGAGTGCAGGCGTCGGCGCCGAGCCCCGCCGAGCCCCGGCCCCGCAAGCGAGCGCCCTTACCCCGCCAGGGCGCGGATGCGGGCGTTCAGACGGCTTTTATGGCGCGCGGCCTTGTTCTTGTGAATCAGGCCCTTGCCCGCCATCCTGTCGATGATGGGAACGGCCGCCTGGTAGGCGTCGGCGGCCGCTTCCTTGTCGCCTTTGGCGATGGCGTCCACCACCTTGCGGATGGAAGAGCGCAACATGGAACGGCGCGCGTTGTTATGCAGGCGCCGCCGGGCGGACTGGCGGGCGCGTTTTTTTGCTGAGGCGATATTGGCCAATCGTTAACTCCTGGTTTATCGGTGTGCTCTGAATATGCCCACTATGCGCGGCCGCGAGCGTTTTGTCAATCCCCGCCAAGCATGTATTATGCTGTGAACAACCTGCCGCCCAAAACGCCAAAGCGGCCGCGCCAAAAACAACAATGACGGCAAAACTACTGAAATCCACCCTGGTGGTGGGCGCGATGACCACCTTGTCGCGCATCTGCGGCCTGGTGCGGGACGTCATCATCGGCGCCGTGTTCGGCCCCGGCGGCAGCGTGGACGCCTTCGTCGTCGCCTTTCGCGTGCCCAACTTCCTGCGCCGCATCTTCGCCGAGGGCGGCTTCTCCCAAGCGTTTGTTCCGGTCCTGTCCGAGTACCGGGAAAAGCGCAGCCCGGCGGAGGTGAAAGCCCTGCTGGACCACACCGCCGCGGTGTTGGGCGCCGCCCTGGTCGCCGTTACCGTCCTGGGCATAGCAGCGGCGCCGTTGCTGATCTGGGTGTTCGCGCCCGGGTTCAGCGGCAACGAGGAGCAACACGCCCTGGCGGGCGCCATGCTGCGGGTCACTTTCCCCTACATCCTGTTCATCTCGCTCACCGCCATGGCGGGCGGCATTCTCAACGCCTGCGGGCGTTTTGCCGCGCCCGCTTTCACCCCGGTGCTGCTGAACCTGTCCTTAATCGCCTGCGCCCTGTGGCTGGCGCCGTATTTTCCGCCGGAGCAGCGGGTGATGGCGCTGGCGTGGGGCGTTTTTATCGCCGGCGCGGCCCAGCTGCTCTTCCAGTTCCCGTTCCTGTTGCGCTTAGGTCTGCTGCCGCGCCCCCGCTTTCGGCGCGCCGACGAGGGCGTGGGCAGGATCATCACCTTGATGATCCCGACCCTGTTCGCCGCCTCCATCACCCAGGTGAACCTGCTGGTGGATACCATCATCGCCTCTTTCCTGGAGACGGGCAGCATCTCCTGGCTGTATTTTTCCAACCGCCTGGTTGATTTCCCCCTGGGCGTGTTCGGCATCGCCCTGGCAACAGTCATCCTGCCCGGGCTGGCGGCGCACCACGCCGGGCGGGACGCGGCCGCGTACAACGGCACGTTGGACTGGGCCCTGCGCTGGACGCTCCTGGTCTCCCTGCCCGCGGCGGTGGGGCTGGCGCTGCTGGCCGCGCCCACGGTGACCGCCCTGTTTCAGTACCAGGAGTTCTCCCAGCGCGACGTGCGCATGTCCGCCTACAGCCTGGCGGCGTACGCCGTCGGCTTGCCGGCGTTCATCCTGGTGAAAGTGCTGGCGTCGGGGTTTTTCGCCAAGCAAGACACCAAAACGCCGGTGACCGTCGGCGTCATCGCCATGACCGCCAACATCGTGCTGAACCTGTTGCTGGTCATTCCCCTGGCCCACGCCGGCCTGGCCCTTGCCACCGCCCTGTCGGCTTGCATCAACGCGGCCTTGTTGTACCGCCTGTTGCGCCGCCGCCAGGGTTTTGTCGCGGCACCGGGCTGGGGCGCCTACCTGGCCCGGGTGCTGGCGGCGCTGGCGGCCATGACGCTGTTTCTCGCCTGGTTCGTCCCCGACGCCGCCCGCTGGTTCGCCTGGGGCGCGTCCGAGCGGGCGTGGAACCTGTCGTTATATTTGTTCATGGGTGGTATGATTTATCTGCTCGCCCTGCGGCTGGCGGGCATTCGCTTAGGCGCCATGATCGCCCGAGGCTGAGGCCCCCGGGCGCCAACGACAGCACGAAATGGAACTGATCCGACACTCATACAACCTGAGAACGCGCCATCGCGGTTGCGTCGCCACCATTGGCAACTACGACGGGGTGCACCTGGGACACCAGGCGGTGTTGCGCCAGCTCAAGCGGCATGCGGAAGTGATGGGGTTGCCCGCCACGGTGGTTACTTTCGAGCCCCATCCCCAGGAGTTTTTCCAGGCGGGGGAGACCCCCACCCGGCTCACCAGTTTCCGGGAAAAGCTGGAGATGTTCGAGCAACAAGGCATAGACCGCGTGCTGTGTCTGCGCTTCCAACAGGGCGTGGCCGACCTGACCGCCGAGCGCTTCATCGAGCAGGTGCTGGTCGGCGACCTGGGCGTAAAACGCCTCATCATCGGCGATGACTTCAAGTTCGGCAAGAACCGCCGGGGCGACTTTCGCCTGTTGCGCCGCCACGGGGAGACCGCAGGCTTCGACGTCATCTTGACGGAGACCCACAAGCTGGACGGCGCTCGCGTGAGCAGCAGCCGCATTCGGGAGTTGCTGAGCGCCAGCCGCTTCGAAGAGGCCCAGCTGTTCCTGGGGCGGTATTTCAGCATCAGCGGGCGCGTCGTGCACGGCGCCAAGCGCGGCCGCAAACTGGGCTTCCCCACCGCCAACATCGACCTGAAAGGGCGTTGCGTGCCGTTGCGCGGAGTGTTCGCCGTGAGCGTGAAGGGCGCCGCTGCCGCCGCCTGCCTGGGCGTGGCCAACTTGGGGGTGCGCCCGGTGTTTGACGAGAACAAGTTGTTGTTGGAAGCGCACTTGTTCGATTTTGACGAGATGATTTACGGCAAGCACATCAGCGTGGAGTTCTTCAAGCGCCTGCGCGATGAGCAGAAGTTCTCCTCCGTCGATGAGCTGGTGGGGCAGATTGCCGCCGACATAACAACGGCGCGGGCGTTTTTTGCCGGCCTCGATTTCCAGGAAACATGAGCGCCTACAAGGAAACCTTGCACCTGCCGCAAACGGATTTCCCCATGAAGGGCAACCTGGCGCAACGCGAGCCGCAGACCCTGCAGCGCTGGCAGGAGCAGGACCTGTACGGGCAACTGCGCCGGGCGCGGGCCGGGCGCCGCAAGTACATCCTCCACGACGGCCCGCCGTACGCCAACGGCGACATTCATTTAGGGCACGCCGTCAACAAGATCCTCAAAGACGTCATCGTCAAGTCCCGCAGCCTGGAGGGGCTGGACTGCCCCTACGTGCCCGGCTGGGACTGCCACGGCCTGCCCATTGAACATCAAGTGGAGAAGAAGCTGGGCAAGGCGGGCGCCCGGGCGGATGCGCGCGCATTCCGCGCGGCCTGCCGCGACTACGCGCAGCGGCAGGTGGCGCGCCAACAAGCCGATTTTCAGCGCTTAGGGGTGCTGGGCGACTGGGATGCGCCGTACCTGACCATGGACTACCGCACCGAGGCGGACACCGTGCGGGCCCTGGGCAAAATGATCGCCGCCGGCCACTTGGAGCGCGGCTTCAAGCCCGTTTACTGGTGCCTCGACTGCGGCTCCGCCCTGGCGGAGGCGGAGGTGGAGTACCAGGACAAGGAGTCGCCCGCCGTGGACGTGGGCTTCCCCGCCGCGGACGAGGACGCCTTGTTCCAGGCGATGCGGGCGGGCAACGGCGAGCGCGGGGAGGGGCCGCTGTTCCTGGTCGCCTGGACCACCACGCCCTGGACCCTGCCCGCCAACCAGGGGCTGGCGGCGCACCCGGAGTTCTCCTACGTGCTGGTGCAATGCGCCGGCCGGCACGGCCCGCAACGCCTGCTCCTGGCGAAAGAGCTGGCGGCGGCGACCCTGCGGCGCTGCGGCCTCGAGGACGGCCGAACGCTGGCGGAAGCGCCCGGCGCGGCCCTGGAAGGCCTACAGGCGCACCATCCGTTCTACGACCGCCGGGTGCCCGTAATCCTGGGCGAGTACGTCACCCCTGGAGGCCGGCGCCGGCATCGTCCACACCGCCCCCGGCCACGGGGTGGACGACTATTATGCCGGGCGCAAATACGGCCTGCCCATTACCAGCCCGGTGGCGGACAACGGCTGCTTCAAGGAGGACGTCGATCTGTTTGCCGGCGAACACGTATTCAAGGCCAACGCCCGCATCACGCAGGTGCTGGCGGAGCACGGCCGCCTGCTGGCGGCAGAGACCGTGCAACACAGTTACCCCCACTGCTGGCGGCACAAGTCGCCGGTGATTTTTCGCGCCACCCCCCAGTGGTTTTTCAGCCTGGACGGGCAGGGGTTGCGCGCCGCCGCCCTGGACGCCGTCGCGCAAGTGCGCTGGACGCCGGCTTGGGGGGAGCGACGCATCCACGGCATGGTGTCCGAGCGCGGCGACTGGTGCATTTCCCGGCAACGCACCTGGGGCAGTCCCATTGCGGTGTTCGTGGACAAGGAGACCGGTGCGCCGCACCCGGAGACCCCGCGCCTGCTGGAAGCAGCGGCGCAGAAAATCGAGCAGCAGGGCATAGACGCCTGGTTTGAACTGGACCCCGCAGAGTTGTTGGGCGCCGCCGCCGCCCGCTACGAGAAGGCAACGGACACCCTGGACGTGTGGTTCGATTCCGGCGTCACCCACGCCACGGTGCTGGAGCGGGACCCGCGTCTTGGCTTCCCCGCCGACCTGTACCTGGAAGGATCCGACCAGCACCGCGGCTGGTTTCAGTCCTCCCTGCTGACCGCTGTCGGCATGCGCGGGCAGGCGCCGTACCGCAACGTGCTCACCCACGGCTTCGCAGTGGACGCCAAGGGAATGAAAATGTCCAAGTCCGCCGGCAACGTGGTGTCGCCGCAACAGGTAACAAAAACCTTGGGCGCCGACGTGTTGCGCCTGTGGACGGCGGCCGCCGATTACCGCAACGAAATGAGCGTGTCCGACGAAATCCTAAAGCGCATGGCGGACGCCTACCGCAGGATTCGCAACACCGCCCGCTACCTGCTGGCGAACCTGCACGGCTTCGACCCGGTGCGTCATTTGCAGGACGCAGACGCGCTGCCGGCGCTGGACCGCTGGGCGCTGGCGCAAACGCACGCCTTGCAAGAAGAGATCCGGCGCGCCTACGAGGACTACCAATTCCACGTCATCTACCAGAAACTGCATCACTATTGCATTGTAACCCTCGGTAATTTCTACTTGGACGTCATCAAAGACCGCATGTACACCCTGCAAGAGGACAGCCCGGCGCGGCGCTCGGCGCAAACCGCCATGTTTCACATCATCGAGGCCTTGACGCGCTGGCTGGCGCCCATTCTGAGCTTCACCGCCGATGAAATCTGGCAACACCTGCCGGGGAAGCGCGGCGCCTCGGTGTTCCTGGAGGAATGGTACGACGGCCTGCCCGCCGGCGATGCCGCCCCGTACTGGGACCACATCTTGCAAGCCCGCGAGGACGCAGGGCGGGAGTTGGAGCGCCTGCGAGTCGCCGGGGACATCGGCTCCGGCCTGGACGCCCGGGTGGACCTGTACTGCGACGGCGACTTCGCGGAGGCGTTGCGGCGCCCGGGCGACGAGCTGCGCTTCATCTTCATCACCTCCTACGCCGAGGTCGGCGCGGCGGCGGAGCGCCCGCCGGACGCCGCCCCCGGCGCCTTGGACGGCCTCTGGCTCAAGGCGGCCGCCGTGGACTTCGACAAGTGCGCGCGTTGCTGGCACCGGCGCGAAGACGTGGGCGCGGCCCCCGACCACCCGGAGCTGTGCGGGCGTTGCCTGCTGAACGTAACAGGGGAAGGGGAGGTGCGCCGCTTTGCCTGAGGCGACCCGCTCCAACCTGGGGTGGTTGTGGCTGACCCTGGCCGTTGTCGTCCTGGACCAGGCCGGCAAGCACCTAGCGGTGCAGTGGCTGACGTACGGGCAACCGCGCCCGGTGTTCCCCGGCTTCAACCTGCTGCTGGTGCACAACACCGGCGCCGCGTTCAGCTTCTTGCAGGATGCGGGCGGCTGGCAACGCTATTTCTTCATTGTGCTGACCATCGTCATCGCCGCCGTGTTGCTGGCGTGGCTGGCGCGCCTGCCCCAGCGCCGCCCGTGGCTGGCGTGCGCCCTGGCGCTGGTGCTGGCGGGCGCCGTCGGCAACCTGTGGGACCGCCTGCTGCTGGGCTACGTAGTCGACTTCATCGAGCTGTACTACCGGCAATGGTCCTGGCCCGTGTTCAACCTGGCGGACTCCGCCATCACGGCGGGCGCCGTCATGCTGATCATCGATGCGTTCAAGGGGCCGGGCGCAGACGCAGACGCCGGTGCGGACGACAACGCTGGTGCTGGCGACAACGCGCCGCCCTGATTTTCCGCACCTGCCCTGGAACAAGTGGTACACTGCGCCCATGGCGACTCTCGATTTCAAGGGGAAGCAGTTCGTGTACTCCCACCACCTGACCGTTGCCTCGCGCCCGCTGGAGGTGAACGCGGCGAAGTCATTCCCCCTGAAAGGCAAAAAAACCTCGCTTGACGACAACCTGATAATCCACGCCGACAACCTGCATGCACTCAAGGCCCTGTTGCCGCATTACGCCGGGAAAGTGAACTGCATCTACATTGACCCGCCCTACAACACCGGCAATGAGAAATGGCGGTACAACGACAATGTAAACAGCCCGTTGATGCAGGAGTGGCTGAAAAACAAAAGCCCGGTGGACGGCGAAGACCTGGAACGGCACGACAAGTGGCTGTGCATGATGTGGCCGCGCCTGCAGTTGCTGAGAGAGTTGCTCGCCGAGGACGGGGCGATATTCGTCTCCATTGACGACAACGAGCAACACCGCCTGCGCCTGGTGATGGATGAGATTTTTGGCGAGGAGAACTTCATCACCAACATTGTCTGGCAGAAGAAATACGCGCCGGCCAATGACGCGAAGCACTTCTCCGACAACCATGATTTTATAGTGTGCTACGCCAGGCACAAGGCGGTCAACGGCAACGGGGAAGAGGAGACGGCATGGGAGAGACGCTTGCTCCCCCGCGACTGGAAGCAGGACAAGCTGTACAAATACGACGACAATGACGGGAAAGGCCCATGGCGCACCGACAACCTGACGGCCAAGTCCTATTCATCCGAGTACGACTATCCAATCGTCAATCCCAACACGGGTAAGCCGCATCGCCCGCCCGGGGGGCGGGCGTGGTGCGCCGGCAAGGAAACCATGCGCCGCTGGATCGCAGAAAAGCGAGTGTTCTTCGGTAAAACAGGAACAGGCAAGCCGCAACTCAAGCGCTACCTGGCGGAAGTGCAACAGGGCACTGTTCCCCTGACTGTATGGCCGCATGACGAGGTCGGACACACTGACGGCGCTCGCAAAACCCTCAAGGAGATTTTCAGCGAGGAACAACTGCCTTTCGACAATCCAAAAGCGCCGGGAGTGATCGAGAGAGTCCTTACCACCGGCGCCGATAAAGACGCGCTGATCCTCGATTCTTTCGCCGGTTCCGGCACCACCGCCCAGGCGGTTCTCGCACTTAACCAGCGAGACGGCGGCAACCGCCGGTTCATTCTCGTGGAGTGTGAGGACTACGCCGACAGCGTTACCGCCGAAAGAGTGCGCCGGGTCGTAAAAGGCGTCAAAAAATCGAAAAACGAAGAGGTGAAAAACGGCCTGGGCGGCAGTTTCACCTACTGCACGCTGGGAGAGGCAATGAGCATCGAGGACATGCTCACGGGCAAAAACTTGCCCGACTATGAGACGCTGGCTCGCCACATTTTCTGGACGGCGACCGGGCGCTCGCCCGATAAGTTTCGCCCCGAGAAAAACCGCGGCAAGGACGGTTTTTTCTGTGAAACGGATGACCGCCTGTTCTATTTAATCTATGAGCCGCGTCTTGATTTTCTCCGCAGCCCCGGGTCCGCCCTGAACGGGGAACGCGCCGAGCGCATTGAAAAACAGGTAAAAAGCAAAAAGAAGCCGGCCGTCGTGTACGCCACGCACAAGTTCCTGGGGCAGAAAGAGCTGACAAGCATGGGCATAACGTTCTGCGGCTTGCCTTACGCCGTGCGGGAGCTCGCCTGACGTGGAGCTGAAATCCTACCAGGAAAAAGCCCTGGAGCAACTGGGGCGCTGGCACCAGGCCGTAACGGACGTCGCGGATAAAACGGAACGCCTCACGCGTTCTCTGCAGGACGAAATGCGCCAGGCGGCCGCAGCGGCGTTGGCGGACTTCCCCAGGAACGTCTGGCTGGCGTTAGGCAAGCAGGGCAGGTTGCCCGCCCTGGAAAATCGGGTGCCTGAATACATTTCCCGCACCACGGCCCGCGGCGAGCCGATTCCCCATGTCTGCCTGAAAGTGCCCACCGGCGGCGGCAAAACCTTGTTGGGCGTTGCCGCCTTAGAGCGCATCAGGCAGGAGAGGGGGCTTGTTTTATGGGTGACGCCCACCAAGGCGATCTACCGGCAGACCATCAAGGCGTTCCGCACCCGCGAGCATCCTTACCGGCAACGGTTGGAGCAGACAGCCGGCGGCAGGGTGAAACTGCTGGAGAAGAACGATCATTTCACCCGGCAGGATCTCGAGAGCCGCCTGTGCGTGATGATGCTGATGTTCCCCTCGGCGCACCGGCGGGAAGGCCGGGAGTTTCTGAAAATATTCCGCGACAGCGGCCGGTACGCCTCATTTTTTCCGGAGCAGGACGATGCAACGGCAACCGGTGAATTCCTGAAGCAATTCCCTGACCTGGAGCGAAATGAAAGCGACAGCCATGTCAAGCACAGTCTGATCAATGCGCTGAAACTCATTCGCCCCACCGTCATCTTGGACGAGGCCCATAAAATGTATGGACGGCAAGCGCAAGACAGCCAGGAGTTTGTTGACTCGATCAATCGCCTCAATCCAGGGTTGGTCGTGGAATTATCGGCAACGCCGCAAGTCGGCGTCAGCAATATCCTGGTGAACATTGGCGGCCGGGAGTTGCAAAACGAGGAAATGATTAAATTGCCGATAGAAATTTACAACGCCGACAATTCAAGCTGGCAACAGACCCTTGCGAAGACGCAGGAAAAACTGCACGAACTTGAGCGCGAAGCAAAAAAACTGCGACAACGGGAGAACCGTTACATTCGCCCCATCGCCCTGGTGAGGGTGCAACGAACCGGCAAGGAGCAACGAGGACAAGGGTATGTGCATGCCGAGGATGCGCGGGAGTACCTGACGCAAAATCTCGCCGTGCCGCCGCAACAGGTGCGGGTGCAGTCATCCACGCAGAAAGAGCTGGCGGGCGAGGACCTGCTGAGCGAGATGAGCTGCGTGCGCTGGATCATCACCAAGGACGCCCTGAAAGAAGGCTGGGACTGCTCATTCGCCTACGTCCTGGCGATGTTGGACGGCGCCACGGCAAAGACGGCGGTTACCCAGATGGTGGGGCGCGTGATGCGCCAACCGCAGGCCCGGACCGTCAAACACTCGACGGCGTTGAATCGCTGTTACATCTATTGCTACAACTATGACGTGGCCAAGGCCGTTGAATGGGTCAGGAGCGGCCTGGAAAGCGAGGGACTCACCGGACTTGGAGACGCTGTTTCCGGCAACCTGGACGGGGCGCCCGTGACTGCCCGGACGGTCCAGCGAAGAAAACCTTACGAAGGGCTTAAAATCTTTTTCCCCCAGGTGCTGCACAAGGAGAAATCCAAGTGGCGTCCCATGGATTATGACCGCGACATACTGGGTTGCCTGGATTGGGGAAAAATCAATGCGGACGCCGACGGCGTGGAAATCCTTGAGGAAAACAGCCCCAAGGACGCAGCGGCGGTGGTCAACATAACGGGCGCAGGCGCACAAGATGTCGCAAGCGCACAGAGCCGCGCCATAGCAAGGACAGCCCTTGCCGGGGAGAGCCTGACGGTGGACTATTTTACCCGGCGCCTGGTGGATGTGGTTCCCAATCCCTGGCAGGCAGCCCGCATCGCGGCCGGCTTCTTGAAAAAATACCGGCAGAGTTACGACGACGCCCGCATCCTGGAGCACCGGGTCTATCTCTCGGGGCGACTGCAAGAGCGGATTAAAGAAGCGGCGGACGACCGGGCGGAGGGGGTTTTCCGCAAAAAAATCAGAGACGATGAAATCCGATTTCACCTGGCCACGGACGAGAGGTTGAACTACGAGTTTCAAAAAGCTTTCGAGGTTTCCGTAGCGCAAGACGACGCCCCCCTCGCAAGATATGGGGAGCCCGTGCAACGCAGCCTCTTCGAACCCGTTTTCGCCGGCGAGTTCAACAAGCTGGAAGAAAATGTCGCGTTTTATCTGGATGAAAAAAACTCAATTTACTGGTGGCATAAAGTAGCCGCCCGGCAACAGTATTTCATCCAGGGGTGGCGGCGCCACCGGGTGTATCCGGACTTCGTGGTCTGTAAAAACGGCGACAAGGGCTACCTGGTCCTTGAAACGAAAGGCGCCCACCTGGCGGGAAACGAGGACACAGAGTACAAGAAAGAGTTGCTGAAAACCCTTGAGGCAGCGTACCGTAACGCCCTTGACCGAGGCGTCATGGAAGTGAACCGGGGCGCCTCCGGGCAACCCGACATGACCCTCAGAATGTTGTTTGAAAACACCTGGAAAAGGGAGTTGGGTGAGGCGCTGACAACCGGCTCTTCGGGGAAGCCGAAAAAGGGCGGCACAAGTTAATGTTTGTCGATGGCCTTGCGTTAACAAGCAACAGCAATTTTTTGCCTACCAAGCAACTAGATGCGATAGGTATTGCCAGGTCGGCCCATCAAGGATTCGCACCCGGCTCACAAACCATATTGGAGTACTGACGGGAGAATAACGCATGCAATTTAGAAGCAATCTGCCGGCGTTATATGTCCTGATCGGGTTGATGATCATGTCCATGAACGCCTGCGCCGAACAAAAGCGGATAAAGCCCAAGCGTGTTACTATCAAAAACCATGAGCAATTTATGGCTCAGTTCAAGCGTGATTTCCCTGTTGGGACGCCGATTCAGGAGGTCATGGACTACTTGGCAAACAATCAAATTGAGCATAGCTATATTGCCCCCGGTTCGCTCAGACCATATCCGGTCCCCACCGATGTTGCGATGGATGGCTACGACCACCGAGTAGGTTATGTTGGGTATATATTGAGAAAAATTTCTACTGTCTTTTTTATTTTCAGAACAGACCTTCAAGTGAACGTATATTTTTCCGAGGAGGAAAAAGTTATAGATATAAGACACCGGTTGGTTGGTACCGGCCCTTAGATGGCGCCGGCAACCAGCGCCAGGATATATCTCCGGCATGATAGCCCGCGGCGGTGCCTTGAAAGCCGGACTCGTGAGCGCCATGACGGCGGGGCGTTCGACTGGGTGGGAGGCGTCGAATGCTTGTCGCTCGCGGCACAAGCGGCGGCGCACGGCGTGGCGGGCGGCTTGTCCTCTCTGGCGCTGGGCGGTGGCTTCAGCAACGATTTCGCCGCCGGACCATGGCGCTTCCAGAATTGCAGTACGTATCCGCTCCCGCCCGTCCAGGCAGAATACGGGCTGTCCATCCGGTTAAGGAACTGGGGCGCTGGCGCTGGAAGCCGGCGCTTTGGGCGGACAAGCACAAGGCGACAACGCCCCGCCGTAAATCTGCTACAATGGGCGCAACCGGCAGGAGTTGTTGCCAACCACCACAACCAGCAGGTACGACGTCATGCAGATAACACTGGCGAATCCGCGCGGCTTTTGCGCCGGCGTGGACCGGGCCATCGCCATCGTTGAGAGCGCCCTGAAATTGTTCGGCGCACCCGTTTACGTGCGCCACGAAGTGGTGCACAACAAGTACGTGGTCAACGAGTTGCGGGACAAGGGCGCCATCTTCGTCGAGGAGTTGAACGAGGTGCCCGACAACGCCACGGTGATTTTCAGCGCCCACGGCGTTTCCAAGAGCGTGCGGGAAGTGGCGTCCCGGAGAAAACTGCGGGTCTATGACGCCATCTGCCCCCTGGTGACGAAAGTCCACATGGAAGTGGGGCGCTACCAGGACGAGGGGCGGGAGTGCATTCTCATCGGCCACGCCGGCCATCCCGAGGTGGAGGGCACCTTGGGGCAGTATCGCACCAACAACGGCGAGGGCGGCATCTACCTGATTGAAAAGGTGGAGGACGTGGAGAAGCTGGAGGTGAAAAAGCCCGATTTCCTGGCGTTCGTAACGCAGACCACCCTGTCCATGGACGACACCGAGGAAATCATCGACGCCCTGCGCCGCCGCTTCCCAGAGATCGCTGGCCCCAAGAAAGAGGACATCTGCTACGCCACGCAGAACCGCCAGGACGCGGTCAAGCAGCTGACCAAAAGCTGCGACGTCATCCTGGTGGTCGGCTCCCAGAACAGCTCCAACTCCACCCGGCTGATGGAGATTTCCCAGAAAAAGGGCGTGCCGGCCTACCTGGTGGACAACGTGTCCGAAATTCAGAAAGAGTGGCTGGACGGCAAGTCCAACATCGGCCTGACCGCGGGCGCCTCCGCCCCGGAGGTGCTGGTCACGGAGGTCATCAAGGAACTGAAAAAGTGGGGCGTTGACGAGGTGACGGAGGCCCCAGGCATACAGGAAGACGTGGTGTTCTCACTGCCGCGGGAGTTCGAGGAGAGAACCATAAAAATCGAAGCGGCCTGACGGCTCCGTGCGCCGGGCCGCCGCGCCCGGCCGACAGGGTGCCCTGCCTTGAGCGGGAAAGGAGAGAATGAACGTCCTGCGATGGATATCCAATGGGGCTATGGTGGGGGACTACAAGAGTCCCGCCTCCGCCAGTAACCGCAACGCCTTTTGTTTTTTCCCGTGGACGGTGGGTTCGGCGCACCACTTTCCCCTCAGGTCTTTGATCGTTTTAATGGCGCTGGGGTGAAGCCCCAGCATTTCCACGCAGGCATCATCGATCAACGCGCGGGTTTTGTCTGCGTGCGCCTCGCATGCGGGTCTTAATTTCATCTCAGACAGCCTGTCGAAATTCCTAGCCGCCTTGTCCAGCGTCCCAGGGCGTGCGCTCTCGATGGCTTCGAGGTCGGGGCAGGGCATCGACTTGATGGCTTTCACTTGTGTTCGTGCCCTCCCGCGTTGCGCTCGGCCGCCCCGGGTCCAGTGCACCAGCAAGCCAAGAGTTGAGTTGGCCCACAGCGCAAACCCCTTGCGCAGGCGCTCATCATCGTGCCCCAGTGTCAGCCAGGCAGGACCTCCGTGTATGCGCTGAGGGGTAGAGGCGGCCAGTAGCGCCTGCGAAGTCCACTGAATGCCCCTTGCATAATGAAGTGTTCCTGCGAGGGATTTAATGCGACTCGCCTCCGCTGAATCAAATAACACCCCTCTATGAGTGGGGTTGACAAGCAGGCGGATCTGCGTATCGCAGTCCGCTTTCCACAATGACCGGTCTTTGCCTTTGACATCTGCAGGGTCGTCAATCAGGTGCCAGGTAAAAGCGCCTATTTTGTCGCTACCCGTAGTGTGACCGATCGAGTGATGCGTGGGGCCGATCTTAAACAAGCCATCCATGGTTGTCATGGGAATGGTTGCCCCGTCATCCTCGCGGCCCTCTTCCATTGACAGGAGAACGCCTCCTTCGGCAAGCTTCCAGGCGCGGAAAGAAACGTCCGGATACATCGAAGCAAGATGGCTCCAGGGA
>CAZDXS010000139.1:0-10266 GCA_964509455.1 uncultured Enterobacteriaceae bacterium
CATCTCCCCCGGCCGAGGTCTCTACGCCGGAACAGCAACCGGAGGAGACCGACACGGTGCCCGATCTTTTCGCAACATACAAGGAGAGGTATGGCCGTTCTTTCGACCTGACGTTCTCCGACCAGGACGGGGACGGCACGCAGGACCAAGTTGAGTTTGACCGGGATTATGACGGCACGGCAGACTTCATCCGGAGCTTCGTGTGGAACGATGCCGGCGACGCCGTTCAGATCGATTTCGATAACGATGCGGATGGGACGGCGGACCGCATCCAGAACTACGTGTGGGACGATGCCGGCGACATCATTCAGGTCGATATCGACAAAGATGCGGATGGAGCGGTGGACCATGTTATGCACTACACATGGGGCAACGTGGGCCATTATGTGGACCGCCCGGACTACGCTGAAGATGCGAACGGCATCGGGGCCTGGCTCGAGACTTACGAGTGGGACGACAATTACGTCATCATTCGCGTCGACCACGATATTGATGCGGACGGCCGTATTGACGTCGCCGTATTTGATGACGATGGGAACGGTACAACGGACCGCGCCGAGACCTACGTGCGGAACGTTGCCGGGGACGTCATCCAGACCGACTTTGATGACGACGCGGACGGGACCACGGACCGGGCCGCGTTCGATGACGAGGGCGACGGCGTCCTGGATCGCATCGAGATCTACTACGAGCGGGACGTCAACGGCCTCATCATCCGCACGGATTTTGACGACGATGCGGACAACACCGTGGACCGCGTCGAAGTCTATGCGCGGAACGCGGCCGGTGCCGTCGTTGGCACCTACTACGACGATAATGTGGACGGGGTCATCGACCGGGCCGCGTTCGATGATGAGGGCGACGGTGCGCTGGACCGCATCGAGACCTACTCCTACGACGCCCACGGGAACCTGATCAAGAAAGTGATGGCGGTGGGCGGCGAGCCTGCCGAGGATCCCGAGAGCGTCAGCCTGGGACGCTCTGCCGCGAGCGGTCCTGGCGCACGGGGCGTTGCCGGCAAGGAAACCGTCGCCGGGGAGGCGGGCGCGCGCACTCCGTTTGAGTCCATGTTGGAGGATCTGGGAGACGATGTTGTCATTCGCTCCGAGACCTACACCCGCAATGCGGCCGGCGCCGTGGTGCGCACCGATTACGATGAAGGTGATGACGGCATCGTGGAACGCTCCAGTGTTGATGATGACGGGGACGGCGCCATCGACGAGCACCACTATGACCACGACGCCAACGGCCGGCCGGATTGGGTGAGCCGCGACAGCGACAACGACGGCATGATGGACCGGCTGGAGTTCCACGGGCAGTGGGGCGCCGCCGGCAACCTGGTCGTACACACGATAACGCTCCTCGGCGCTGGACCCGCTTACACAGTCGCTTTCCACGACGGGGACGGGGCGCAGTTGGCGTCCGGCTGGAGCGACACCGGTCCCGGCGCCCTGGACGGCTTTGCGTACTCTACGGACCTCGCTGTCGTGTCCGAGTTGCAGACCGCGGCACCGACAGGTTCCGCCGCCGCGCTTCTTCCCGTGGACGCGACTCTGCTGGCGGGCGTTTCGCACATCGACCTGGCGGGCGCAGGCGCCGGCAGCACGGACCTGACCATTTCTACTGAGGCCCTGGCGGTCCTGGCGGACGGCGCCGGCAACTATCAGCTTCGCATTGACGGCGACGGCGACGACACCCTGCGCTTCGACATGGATGACTTCACCCGGGGAGACGACATCGCCGTTGACGGCGAGAACTACGAGCAGTACGCCGGCACGACCGGCAGCTTCATCGTCGACCCGGACGTAACCCTGGTCGACGTCTAACGGCCTCCACGCCGCCTGGCGCTGGAGTTTTGCGCCCCGCCCGGTCATACCGATTCCAGCCGGGGCCAATCTCGTTGACCCAGCGTAGTGCCTTTTCCCTGTGTGGTCGTCTCCTCCTCGGTGTAAAAGCGCCGTTGTAGCATAGCGGGAAAAGGAAAGGTTATACTCTCGCCTTTGCGGGACGAGCGGCTTCTTGACAGGCGCCGGCGTTCTCGCTTAGAATGGCCGCTTTCACACACCCAGAGGAACAACATGGCAGACGAGACGACCAAGAAGAAATCCACCGCGAAAAAGGCGCGTGGAAACCCGCCGCCCAAGGCGTCCGCCGGTGAAACAGCCGCTGGTGCGCCGGATGCGGCCGCCGCGGCCGCCGAGCCGATGCGGCAGAAGTTGCTGGCCGCGCGCGAGGCTTTTGACCAGGGCAGAGAGCAGATTTTGCAAGCGCGGGAAATGTTGCAAGAGACCATCCGCAACCCCGACGCCCCGTACCCGCGCGGGCTGTTCAACCAGATGCTGTGGCGGTGCGAACGGGCGCTGGGCATGCAGAGCGCGTTTTTCAGCCAGGCGGGGCAGGATCGTTTCCTGGACACGCACATTTTCAACGGCAAGCGCAACGGCGTTTTTGTTGAGGTGGGCGGGTACAACGGCGTCAACGGTTCCAACTGCCTGTTTTTTGAGTCCTTTGGCGATTGGTCCGGGTTGCTGATCGAGCCGGCGCCCATGTATTTCGCCAGGGCCAGCACGTTTCGCCGCGCTGCCTGCCTGGACTGCGCCATCGCCGCAGAGGCCGGTACGGCGGAGTTCCTGGAAGTGCAGGAGGGCTACACGCAGATGTCGGGGCTGACTGCTTTCTATGACGAGGACACGCGCCGGACCATCGAAAGCGAACCGCGCCACAAGGGGGCGCTCATCGAGGTGCAGACCCGGACACTGGAAGAGGTGCTCAGCGAGCATAAACTCACGGAGATCGACTACATCTCGCTGGATGTTGAAGGGGGAGAGAAGGCCATCTTGCAGGGCTTCCCCTTTGAAAAGTTCAGCGTGCAAGCGTGGACCGTGGAAAACAACCGTGCCGACCCCGAGATTGTCACGCTCATGCGGGATCGTGGGTACGACTTTGTGGAGGTGCTGGGCGTGGACGAGGTATACGTTCGCCGCGCTGAAAAAGCAGGCTGAGCCGCGCTACGCGGGGTTGTCCGGCATCGCACTGAAAAAGCGGGCTGTTGCCCGCCGCGCCTGAGCAGGCAACCGGCCGCGCCGGGTTATCTGGCGTAGTACTGAAAGGGTGGCTGGGAGGTGCTGAAAAGCAGGCTGATCCGCGTAGCGCCGGGTTGTCCGGTGCCGCGCAGGAGCAGGCAACCGGCCGCACCGGGTTCAATCTTGCGGCGGGTCGGCGGCGGCCCCTGCTTCTGAGTAGCGCCGCCGCAACCGCTCCCGGTCTTCCGCCGACAGTTCGCTGGGTTTGAGCCGGGCAATTTCGGCAATGGATTTCCTTTCCCGGGCTGCTTTCAGCTTCTTCATTGCGTCTGAAAACTGGCGCTCTGCGTTAAAGTCGTCACTCTCCGGCAAGACCTCGGCGGCCAGCTCCGTCAACCGCCGTTCATAAGCGGAGCCGCGCCAGTGTTCCAGTATGCCGGCGCAGTTTATTTCGGGGTTCGCATGAATCAGATCGATGAGTTGGACCACAAAATCGGCGCCCTTCACGGGTATGTCGGCTAACTCGGCGGGGTTTTGCGACAGGGCCAGTTGCGGCTTGCTCAGCAGGCAAGAGATGACGGCGCCCGCCAGGTTTTTGCCCGGCTGTTTCGGCGCGGCCCTGGGAGGAGCGCCGGGCGGCTTGCGGCGACCGTGCAACAGCCCCTCGACCTGGGCGGCATCGGTTTGCGCCAGCCCTGCCAGGTCCCGCGTCAGCAGGTGGCGCAACCCGCTTGCCGGCATGCGGGCAAGGTAGGGGAGTGCGCTGTCCAGCAGGCCTGCCCGCCCCTCCCGCGTGGCCAGGTCCACCCTGGATTTCAGGGAATCCAGCAGGAAGTCGGAACAGGTTACGACGCGCTCGTCGGCGCAAAACGCTTCCGCCCCGCGTTCCCTGACGAAGCTGTCGGGGTCGTGCCCCGCCGGCATGAAACTGAACAGCGCCTGGCGCCCCTCCCGCAACAGGGGCAGGGCGGTCTCCAGCGCCCGCCAGGCGGCTTTCCTGCCGGCCGCATCGCCGTCAAAGCAGAACACCACCTGGCCGGCAACCCGGTACAGCTTCTCTAGGTGTTGCTTCGTGGCGGCGGTGCCCAGGGCGGCGACCGCGTTGGCGACGCCGTGCTGCGCCAGGGCTACCACATCCATGTAGCCCTCCACCACGTAGATGCGTTGCGGCTTGTTCCGCGCCAGGTGATGAAGCCCGTACAACTCGTCGCTTTTGCGGTAAACGGGCGTCTCCGGCGAGTTCAGGTACTTGGGGGCCTTGGCGTCGCTGTCGTCCAGCACCCGGCCGCCGAAGCCGATGACGCGCCCGCGCTGGTCGCGGATTGGAAACATGATGCGGGCGCGAAAGAAGTCGTAGCAACTGTCTCCGTCCCCGTGTTTTATCATGCCGGCCTCCTCCAAGCGGGCCCGTGTCTCAGCCGACTGGCCCAGGGCGTTGCACAGGTTCTTCCAGCCCGGCGGGACGTAGCCGATTTCGTACTTGCCGATGATTTCCGCGCCGAGGCCGCGCTTCGCCAGGTAATCCCGGGCGGCGCCGTGTTCTCGCAACTGCCCCTGGTAAAACCGCGCGACCTGCTCCAGCAACTCGCACAACTCGTCGCGGCGCCCCGCCTGCGGCTGGTAGCCTGCCTCTCGCGGAATGGTCATTCCGCAACGCCGCGCCAGGTCTTCCACGGCCTCGACGAAGCTCATGCCGCCGTATTCCATCAGGAAGGAAATCACGTTGCCGCCGGCGCCGCAACCGAAACAATGATAGAACTGCTTGTCCCGGTTCACCGAGAAAGACGGGGTTTTCTCATCGTGGAACGGGCACAGCGCCTGGTGGTTTCTTCCCGCCTGGCGCAGGGGCACCTGGGCGTCTATGACATCGACGATATCTACGCGCGCCAGCAAGTCGGCAATGAAGCTTTGTGGAATTCTGCCTGCCATTTGTCCCGCCTTTCGGCTAAGCGCGGCGCCGGTTGCCCGTCGTGTTTGACGTCGTCAACCCTGCGCCTTGTTGCGCACTCGCCTGCTTCGCGCACCGCTGGTTGTTCTCACAGGGAGCGCCCGTTGCGCCGCCGGGTTTTTCCCCGGCCAGGCGAAGAGTGATTCATTGGGCCCGCCGCGGCAACATCCTGGCGCCGCCCCCGTCCTAGGGCGGCCGCGCCGACTCGCGGCTCAGCTGAGCCGGGCTTTCACCAGGGCGCTGACCTTGCCCAGATCTGCCCGGCCCTGTACTGCGGGCTTTAGGCGACCCATGACGCTTCCCATGTCTTTCATCGAGGCGGCGCCGGTTGCGGCGACGGCCTCATCGATCAGGGCGTTCACCTCGTTCTCGTCCAGCGGCGCCGGCAGGTAGTGCAAGATAATGTCCAGTTCGAACTGTTCTTTCTCGACTAAGTCCCGGCGCTCTGCCCGTTCATATTGCTCAATGGAATCACGGTGCTGTTTCGCCATTCGGTCCAGCACGGACACCACCCCGGCGTCGTCCAGATCAATGCGCTCGTCCACTTCCCGTTGCTTGACGGCGGCGGTGACGAGGCGCAACGCGGCCAGACGCTCCTTCTCCTTGCCGCGCATGGCGGTTTTCACATCCTCCTGGATTTGACGCTTTAGGTCGCCCATGGGGAAACTTGACGGAGTGGAGGCGCCGCTCAGTAGAGCCGGGCCTGGCGATGCATGTTCTTTGACTGGCGTTTCCGGTGGCGTTTCACCGCAGCGGCGGCCTTGCGTTTCCGCACCTGCGTGGGCTTTTCGTAATACTCCCGGCGGTGGGCTTCGGCCAGCACGCCGGCTTTTTCGCAGGCTCGCTTGAAGCGCCGCAAGGCAAAATCAAACGGCTCGTTGTCTCTTATTCTTACGCTGGGCATACAATCATCGGGTTCCTGTCTTATACTGGTTGGCAAAAGACAACCATATTACCAGAAAATGCGCCGAATTCAAGAAAAATATGACTGCGAACGAGCCGGGCGGGGGCCATGCGCGTTCTGGGCATAGAAACATCCTGCGATGAAACCGGCATCGCCGTTTATGATTCGGAGCAGGGCTTGCTGGCAAACCAGCTGCACAGCCAGGCGCGCCTGCACGAAGTCTACGGCGGCGTCGTTCCCGAGCTGGCTTCCCGGGATCATATCCGCCGGATCGCGCCGTTGCTGGAGGCGGCCATGCAAGAGGCGGGCGCGGCGCCGGCAACCATGGACGGCGTTGCCTACGCTGCCGCCCCGGGGCTGGTTGGCGCACTGCTGGTGGGCGCCGCCGTTGGCAGGAGCCTGGCGTACGCCTGGGACGTGCCCGCCGTCGGCGTGCACCACATGGAGGCGCACCTGCTGGCGGTGATGCTGGAGGAGCACCGCCCCGACTACCCGTTCCTGGCGTTGCTTGTGTCGGGAGGACACACCCAGCTGGTGGAAGTGAGGGCGGCCGGCGCTTATGCGCTCCTGGGGGAGACGCTGGACGATGCGGCCGGCGAGGCTTTCGACAAGACGGCGAAACTGTTGGGTCTGGGTTACCCCGGCGGCCCCCGGTTGTCCGCCTTGGCGGAGCGGGGCGTCGCCGACCGGTACGAGTTGCCGCGTCCCATGTTAGACAAGCCGGGGCTGAATTTCAGCTTCAGCGGCTTGAAAACGGCGGTGGCCCTGCTGGTCAAGGAACTGGCGGACGATGAGCAGACGCGCGCCGATGTGGCGCACGCTTTCGTGGAGGCGGTGGTGGACTCCCTGGCGACTAAATGCGAGCGCGCCATGGAGCAGACCGGCATTGCGCGGCTGATAGCCGCCGGCGGGGTCGCCGCCAATAAACAGTTGCGACAGAGGTTGCAACAGGCGGCGGAGCGCAGGGGGGCGCAGGTGTTCTATCCGCGCCCGGAATACTGCACCGACAACGGCGCCATGATTGCTTATGCGGGCTGTCTCAAGTTGCGGGACGGCCGGCGCGAACCCTTGTCATTCAGCGTTCAGCCGCGCCGCCCCCTGGGTGCCGACTGAGGCCGGGGGTGTGCGCCCTGAGCGGCCCCGCCGCCGGCAGCGGGCGGCTTTCGGTGCGGAGCGGTTTTCAGTGCGCGGCGCTTTCCAGGGTGCGCCGCTTTGCAGTGCGGGGGCTTGCCAATCCGGGTCGCGGCGCGTTTCAGGCGGGAGTACTTATCGGGTCGCGGCAGTTCCCAGAGCGGGGCAGTTCCCATGCTCAGGGCATGGGCGCTTTCTAGGGCGCGGCGCTCTCCAGGGCGCGGTAGTTTCAGGGCGAAGGATTGCCAGTGCGGGGCAGTTTTGGGGCGCGGCAGTTTTAGGGCAGGGACGCTCTTCAGTGCGTGGCAGTTTCGGGACCTGGCGCTTTTGGGCTTGGCGCTTTCCAGGGCGCGGCGGTTTCGGGACCTGGCGCTTTTGGGCGCGGCGGTTTGTGGAGCGTGATGTGCGTCTAGGGCGCGGTAGTTCCCATTCCCAAGTCGGGGGCTTGCCAGTGCGGGGCAGTTTCGGGGCGCGGCGCTTTTGGGCCTAGCGCTTTCCAGGTCGCGGCGGTTTGCGGCGCACGGCGGTTTGTGGAGCGTGGTGCGCGTCCAGGGCGCGGTGCGTTCAGGCGGGAGAACTTATCGAGTCGCGGCAGTTCTCAGGACGGAACGGTTTGCGGGGTGTGGCGCCCGTTCAGGGTGCGGGGCGCGGCGCGTTTCAGGGCGGGGGCTTGCCAATCCGGTCTTCCCGTCTCGCCAGCAGGTTCCTGATGTTGGAGCGGTGCCGGACCAGCAACGCCGCCGCCATCAGGGCGACGCCGACAACATGGGGAAGCGAGGCGGGCAGGATGAACCAGCAATAGCCCGGGGCCAGCGCGGCGGCCGTGAGCGCCGCCAGGGAAGAGTACCGGAACAACAGCGCCATGAGCAGCCAGGTGATGATGAACGCCGCGCCTAACAACCAGTGAAAAGCCAGCAACACGCCGGCCATGGTCGCCGCCCCCTTGCCGCCGCGAAAGCCGCAAAACAACGGATAGAGGTGGCCGGCGAACACCGCCAGCCCGGCGCCGACCACCAGGGGCTCGGGAAGCTGCGCCTGTTGCAACGCCAGGACGACCAGCAATCCTTTCAAAAAGTCCCCGGCCAGGGTCAGCGCGGCGGCCGCCCTGCCGTGCAACCGCAACACGTTGGTGGCGCCCGGATTGCCGGATCCCAGCTCCCTGGGGTTGCCCAGCGCCAGTACCCTGCACACGACAACGGCGCTGAGAACGGAGCCGACCAGGTAAGCCGACACAATCAAGCCAATGTGGATGAGCATGGGACTATTGAACCCCCCGCCGGGCGCCGGGTCAAGCGGTTTGCGGCTTGCCGGCGCAACCATCCGCTTGCCGCCGTTGCGGAGCGGCAGTGCGGAACGGCGGTGTAGAACGACAGGGCATGGGCCCAAGCAAGCATGGGGCAAAGATAAAAACCCGCACCCGGCGTCCATCTGCTATACTTGGCGCCGCCTGTGCGTTTTGGGAAAGCATCCATGACCGAAGACCTTGCAAAAAACGGGGCAATCCCCCTGTGTTCGCGTTGCGCGGGGAACGTGCACTGGGCGCCGCCCCGGCAAGATGCCGCGCCGCCGGCGGGAAAGAAGAAAATGAGGCGCGAGCGCCGGGCGCATTCCGGCTTGCCGGCGGCGCCGGGCTGAACCAAGGACAGTCCTCGGAACCTCATCCCCGCCAAGCCAAGTCGTGGACATCGTATACCTGAAAGACCTGCGCGTTGACGTCGTCATCGGCATCTACGAGTGGGAGCGCAGAGTCAAGCAGACCATCATCCTCGACATCGAGATGGCCGCCGATGTGGGCAGGGCGGCGCAGTCCGACAACATAGACGATGCGCTGAACTACAAGGCGGTGGCGAAGCGCTTGTTCGACTACGTCGGCACGACGGAATTCAAGCTGGTGGAAACCCTGGCGGAAAACATCGCCGCCCTGTTGTTGAAAGAGTTCAACACGCCCTGGTGCCGCTTGCGGCTGAACAAGCAGGGCGCGGTGCGCGGCGTGCGCGACGTGGGCGTGGTCATAGAGCGCGGCGCCCGGGGTTGAAATGGCCCGCGTCTTTATCGGGGGCGGCAGCAACCGGCAACGACAAAAACACCTCAGGGCGGGCATGCGGGCCTTGCGGGCCGTGTTTCACAACGTGCGGGCGTCAAAAGTCTATGAAAACAAGGCCATTGGGTTCGCTGGCGACAACTTTTATAATTTCGTGGTGAGTTGCGACACCGAGCTGGGCATGCACGAGACGCTGGCGGAGTTGCGCCGCATTGAGGACGAACATGGGCGGGACCGCGCGCAACCCCGTTATTCGTCCCGTACCCTGGACCTGGACCTGTTGCTGTACGACGACCTGGTCATCGACGACGAGGCCGTGCAACTGCCGCGCAGCGACATTGACAAGTACGCTTTCGTGTTGCGCCCCCTGGCGGAAATCGCCGGCGCGGCGCGCCACCCGGTATCGGGCAAGACGTTTGCCCGCCTGTGGGCGGAGTTCGACTGCCCGGAACAGGCGCTGTGGCCCGTTGACCTGGACCTGGACGCCGAGGAATGAACTGCCGTGCGCCCGGATTTTGCGCGAGTGTGCGCCGGCGCGCGACTGAAGTCCTGGCGCAGCACTGCAAAGTTATGGCGCAAAACAACAAGCCGGAACCGACATGAGTGAATCAAACAACAACGCCAACGCGCAAAACAACAAGCCGGGCGCAACCGGGCTGGGGCGCATCGTCAGGGCCGCGGGCTACTCCTGGCGGGGGCTGGTCGCCTGCTTCAAGGGCGAGGCGGCGTTTCGCCAGGAGCTGGCCCTGGCGGCGGTGCTGTTGCCCCTGGGGCTGTGGCTGGGGGACACGGGCGCAGAGCGCGCCCTGCTTGCCGGCAGCGTCCTGCTGGTGCTGCTCGTGGAACTGCTGAACAGCGGCATCGAGTGCGTGGTGGACCGTTTCGGCGGCGAGATGCACGAGTTGTCCGGCCGGGCCAAGGACATAAGCTCCGCCGCCGTGTTTCTGGCGCTGGTCAACGTGGTGCTCGTGTGGGGGCTGGTGCTGGTTTTCTGACCCGCCGCCGCTGACGGCGCGCGCCGTCAAGCATCTGCCGGAATGAAAGCCCGGCTGTGTCGCCGCCGGCATCGCCGCGACCGGCGCGGCTTATCTTTTCCGGATGAGGGTCAGGCCGTCGCCGATGGGAACCAGCGCCAGGTCAATCCTTTCATCTGCGTGCGCCATGCGGTTGAACTCGCGGATGGCCGCGGTTTCTGCCTCCTGGTTTTCCGGGTCCGCCA
>CAZDXS010000140.1:0-12808 GCA_964509455.1 uncultured Enterobacteriaceae bacterium
CGGCGCTTCTGAACTGTCGCGCCTCAAGCGGCGCTCCCCCTGGCGGCGGCGGGGCGGGGATGCGGACTTCCTGGCAGGGGCGGGCGAGAACTCGCGGCGCGTCTCTCGCAGCGGCGCTTCTGAACTGTCGCGCCTCAAGTAATGCTCTCCCTGGCGGTGAGACGGGGGTTTGCGGTGCGTCTCCCCAGCGGCGCTTCTGAACTGTTGCGCTTCAAGTAGCGCACCCCTGGCGGCGGGACGGGGGTTCGCGGCGCGTCTCCCGCAGCGGCGCTTCTGAAATGTTGCGCCTCAGGCGGCGCTCCTCCCGACGGAGAGCGACTACTTCTCCGGAATCAACGGGTCGGGCAGATCGTAGAAATCAATTTCGACGCTTTCCTGTCCCATCCTGTTGTACGTATCCACTTCCCGGGCGTCAGGGTTCCTGCTTTCCTTCAACTCGCCCAGCTGTTGCATGCCCTTCTCCATCCTGGATTTTGCCTTCAGCACCACCTCGTGCAACTGTGGGGAATAGGGCAGCTCGTGGGCCCGGGGGCGTCCCCCGTCGGCGGCGCCCTCCAGTCCTTTCAACCACAGGTAGATCTTCCCCTTGGCGCCGGTGGCCTTGTCCGGTTGCAACACTTCCGCGGCAACCAGGCGAAAGCGTTGCGGCAAGGTCTCGCTCGTGGGCCAGCCCAGCAACGGCGGAATGGAGACGTAGGTGACGATGTACAGCAACATGGCGGCGCCGATGGAGCCCGCTTTCACTTTCCAGGACCAGTTGGAGTACAGGTTGATGCTCAGCAACAGCAACACGGTCAGGATGTAGGCGGCGACGAGGCCGATAATTCCCAGTTGGTACATGTTTCTTTTTCTCCTCAGGGCCGGCGCGGCCGGCAGTCTCGTTGTCGGTCAGCCAATGGACACCAGCCGCTTGGGCAGGAAGTTGATGTTGGACACTTTTCCATCGACGTTGATGCGAAAGCGCAGGGCGGTTTTCTCGTCCCCCAGCTTCTCCAGGTTGACGGTATTGTAATACAGGACTTCCAGGGCGGGATTGACTTTCACCAGCCGCACCTGCACGTCCACGGGCTTGTTGGTCTCGGAGGCGTAGTAGTGCAGGTTGACCACGTACTCGCCCTTGACGACGCCGCGAATGGTTACCACTTCCTGGTTCAACGGGTTCTGCAACTCCTCGCCGTTGACCAGCAGGGTGTCGTTGAGCAGACCGCGGTCGTCCCGGTCCAGGTGCAACAGGCCGGCCTCCGGGTTGCGAAACCAGACCAGCCGGCCGTCGGGGTCTTCCACCCACACGTCAATGTCGTCCGGATTATTGTCCTCCCAGGTGATGGTCAGGATGTACTCGGCCTTGGGGTCGATGATGCCGGACTTGGCCTCGGGGTTCATAAACATGATGGCCACGAGGAACAGGAAAGTGAAGCCCAGCAAGGCGTTGAACAGCAGGTCGGTGAACGGGTCCGACTGGTAACGCCGCTTGTGCCGCATCATCGGTTACAACCTGGGCAACAGGTGCACTTGCGCCAGGTGCCTGGCGGTGTCGACCATGCCGGATGCGGCCTGGTCCAGCAGGTGGAACTGGGCGGCGGTCAGCATGCTGCATACCAGCCCGGCGAAGGTCGTGTACAGGGCAACGCCCATGCCCGAGCTCATCTGCTTCAAAATGCTCTGCATGGTGTTCACGTCAAAGTCCGTTACGTTGACCACGGAGCCCAGCATCAGAACAAAGCCGACAATGGTGCCCAGCAGGCCCAGTTTTATCATGATGTCCGCGAAAAACCATCCCAGGTCGTGGGGGTTCTTGAGCTTTGCCTCGAACACCTCGATCAACTCCTGGCTGCTGGTGCCGGCGGGGCGCTCCGTCCGGTCTTCTGCCTGCGTCTCGCCCGTTGCAGAGCGCGCCTGGCGACAAAGGTCCAGCAGGTGCCGGGTCAGCAGGCAGTCCGGCAACCGGGTGGTCGCGTCAATATAGACGTCGCCGCCGCGAATGGAAATCTCGCACCGCTCGCTTTCCCGCACCAGCGCACAGACCCGGTTCGCGACGTCCGTCTCGCAAGAGATAAACCAAGTGCGCCGGGCGCAATACAGGGTGATCAACACGAACAACAGTGTGATCACCCAGGACAGCCTGCTGGCGTCGCTGAGGTACAGCACCGGCAGGGCGTCTTCGATGACCGCGACAAACACGGCGAACACGATCACCCCCAGCAAGGTCATCCACACCAGGAACAGGCGGCGCTCGCCTTTTTCCGCCCGCGCCCCGGCGCCGGCGTTCTGTCCTGGACGCGGAGCCGCCTGCCGTGCGGGGCCGGCCGCCGGCGCCGCGGGCGCCGCCGGTGTCGGGCGCTGTTTGTTGTCGCTCATTCCCGTATGACCACTCTGGTTCCCAGGGCCACGTAGCGCCGGAGTTCGTTGACTTCCTCGTTTTTCATTGCAATGCACCCCTCCGTCCAGTTATGGGCCTGGTGAATCAGTCTCTTGCGTTCGTCGGTGCGGCCGATGCCGTGGATGCCGATGTAGCCCCCCAGCCCGGTGCCCTGAGGCGGCAAGACCTGGCGCTGGTTCGCCTGGACGATCTGCCGAAATTCCGCGGCGGAGATGAGGTTCTTGCCGTAGCCGTGCCAGGCGTCCAGGGAGTTGGGGTAGTTCAGTTGCATGAAGAAGTGGAACTTGCTGTCCGCCTTGAACTTGACCACGTTGTAGGCGCCGATGGGCGTTTTGTTGTCGCCCGCCTGCTGCTTCGCCCCCCGGCCGCCGCGCCCGTGGGAGATGCGGTACTGCTTGACGACCTGCTCATCCCGCTTGACCAGCAGGCTGCGCTCGCCCTTGGAGATCTCGATCACGTAGGGCGCGGCGCCGGCCGCTTGGGGCAGGCACAGGACGGCGAGCAGAATGAATGACAGGTATCTCATCGCACAAGCAACGCTTCTGTGGGAGTATTCTTGTACTTTTTGCGAATTAAATCAATACGCATCGCCAGCGGCGGTGCCGGCGGCGGCGTCGGCGGGGCGGGGCGTTCATCCCGTCGCCGGCAGGTGCGCTTGCTTGGGTGGGGCGAGGTGTTCATCCCGGAGGCAGTCGGCGCAACAAGGGGCAGGGCGTTCATCCCGCCGCCGGCGGGCGGCGGTGCGCTTGGGGGGGCGGTGCGTTCATCCCGCCGCCGGTGCACTTTGGCGGGATGAGGCGATGCGTTCAGATCAGTTCAGCGGCGGTGCGCTTGGGCGGGACAGGGCGCTCAGATCAGTTCAGCACCGGTCGTGGCGCACAACCGCCTTATTCCGGCGGCGGGCGCACTTGAGGGACAAGGCGCTCAGTTCAGCGCCGGTCGCGGCGCACAACCGCCTTATTCCGGCGGCGGGCGCACTTGAGGGACAAGGCGCTCAGTTCAGCGCCGGCCATGGCGCACAACCGCCTTATTCCGGCGGCGGGTGCGCTTGAGGGACAGGGCGCTCAGTTCAGCACCGGCCGTGGCGCGCCCGCCGTAGCGCACAATCGCCTTATCCCGTCGGCGGGCGCGGGCGCCGGCGCAACAGGGACGGGGGATACCGCGGCGGCGCCCCCGCCGGCCGGGTCTTGAAGCGGCGGTGGATCCACAGGTACTGGTCCGGGGCGCGCTTTATCTGGGCCGCTAATATGTCGTTCAGGCGCTGGGCGGCGGCCGCATCGTCGGCGCCGGGGAAGTCCGTCAAGGGCGGTTCAAACGTCACGCGCCACCCCCCGTCGTCGGGATCCCGCCAGGACGCCATGGGAACAACTTGTGCGCCGCTGGCGCGGGCCAGCCAGGCCGGGGCGGTGGTGGTCGCCGCCGGCTCGGTGAAAAAGCGGGCAAAGACCCGGCGGCGCCCGCCGTGGTCCTGGTCCGGCGCATACCACAGGACGCCGTTGCGCCCCAGGTGTGCGAGGATGGCGCGAATGTTCCTGTGGGGAATGGGCGCATCCAGGTACTGCTCGCGCCCGGCGCGAATCAGCGCGTCCAGCGCCGGGTCGTTGTGGGGGCGATACAGGGCGCCGACGCGGTAACGGGAGGCGACGATGCGCCCGCTGAGTTCCATGGTGGCGAAGTGCGCGCCCAGCAGGATGACCCCTTTGCCCCGGGACAGGGCGGCGTCTACGTGTTCAGCGCCCAGGATCTTGGAGCGGGGCAGGATCTGCTCGTCGTCGCCCCAGTGCGCCAGCGCGGTTTCCACTAGCCCCAGCCCCAGGGAGCGAAAATGACGCCGCAACAGGCAGGCGCGGGCGTCTGCGTCCAGGTCGGGGAAGCAGGCGGCCAGATTCACGGCCGCGATGCGGCGGCGCTGTCCCAGAAGGCGGTAACCCAGGCGCCCCAGGGCGCCGCCCAACAGGCGTTGAACGCGCCACGGCAGGCGGGCAATGATCCGCTCCGCATGTAAAAATCCCGCCGACGGGATGCGCTTCATCGCGGCGGCCAGGCGCCGGCGGCGGGCGGCGCGGGGCGGCGGCGTCATCCCGTCCACGGGCGGCGGCCGCCCCAGACCGGCGCCGGTCGGCAATGCCCGGCCGCGCCCGGCACCCCTCGCTCGCCTGGAATGATCATCATTGGCTGTTGCTAATTCGACTCGCCCGCAAAAGCCAATGATAATATGAACGGCGGGGCGTTCCAACACCCGCCGCCGGCGCCCTGGCCGACAGGGTGCGGGCGTTCTTTGCCGTCGGGCGCGCGTCCCATCCTGGACGCGGCGCACATAGTACCGGCAGGACAGTGCGCGTCTTTCGCGGGCCGCACGCGCACCCAATCGCCGGCTGGTTCATATCAACCATTGCAGGTATACTACCCCCTATGAAGACGGCTTCCCCCAGGCGCTCCCTCAGCCGCTTGTTGCTGGTGCACGAGACCGCTTTCCTGTTCCTGGTGGCGATAACGGGCCTTTTGAGCGGCCTGTCCGCCTATTTCTGGCAGAAAACATCCACCGAATCCATCCGCATCACCAACTCCATTTACCTGAGCGAGCAAATTCGCGGCGAGCTGTACCGCCAGTTGCAAGAAGTGGCGCGCGCCCGCTCCCTGGACGGCGCCGCCAAGGACGTGTACTACGAGCACTCCAAGCGCATTGGGCGGCACTTCAACCAGTTGCGCCGCGCCGCGCTGAGCCGCGAGGAAGACCAAGCCATCCAGGCCCTGCAACAGGCCTACCGGGAAATTCAAAGCGATATGCACGCGGTAATCAACGAGCCCCGCAGGGGCTACGCCGACCTGCGGCTGGAGATCATCAACCTGCGCAACGCCGAGCAGATGTTCCACCGATTCGAGGAGAACTACCAGGAATTCAAGGCGCTGTACTCCAGGGGGCGCCGGGACTTGGAGCGCACCATCGAGCTGTGGACCCGGTACGCCCCCATTCTCATTCCCATCCTGTTTTTGCTGGCGGTCGTCATCGTCATCTATACCAGCCGGGTTATTCGCGGCGGCGTGGTCAGGCCGCTGGCGAACATCATGAGCGGAGCCGTGGAAATCAGCCGCGGCAACCTGGACCACAAGATACCGGAGCGGGGAGTCAACGAGGTCGCGGAGCTGGCCGGCTCCATCAACCGCATGGCGGGCGAGCTGCAAACCAGCCGCGACGCCCTGGTCGAAAACGAGCGACAGGCGGCCCTGGGCAGCCTGGTGCCGGTGGTCGCCCACAACATTCGCAACCCGCTGGCCAGCATTCGGGCCGCCGCCCAGGTGCTGGAGGAGACCGCAAGCCGGGAGGAGTTGAAAGAGAGCCGCAACGCCATCGTCGCCACCACGGACCGCCTGGGGCGCTGGGTGAACGCGCTGGTTTCCTACCTGCATCCGCTAAAACCCCGCTTGAAACACGTACGCGCCGCCGAGCTGGCGGATGCGGCGCTTGCCCTGTTGCAAGAGAAAATTGCCGAGAAGAAGATGACGGTCAAGTGGGAAAACCGGAACGCGCCGGCCGTCCTGGCGGCGGACCCGGACCTGATGGAACAAGCCATGTACGCCTTGCTGGCCAACGCGGTGGAGGCGTCTCCCCAGGGCGGCGAACTGCTGGTCAGCATTGCCGAGAATGAAGAGACCGTCGTCATCAGCATTCGGGACCACGGCCCCGGCCTGCCGTTTCAACCACAGCCGGGCAACCTGGAACCGGGACCTTCCACCAAGCGTTTCGGCACCGGGCTGGGCATTCCCATCGCCTTCAAAATCTGCCAGGGGCACGGCTGGCGCTTGTCCTTTGATGTCCCGGAGGACGGCGGCGGCGCCCTGGCGACCATTACCGCGCCCCGCAACAACCCGGAGAACGGCGTATGAACCTGAGCAGCGACCCCTTGATCACGGCGACGGAGGTGCCGTTCCTGGAAAAATCCATACTGGTGATTGAAGACGAGGCCGTGTTCGCCCGGGCCGTGCAAAAACGCCTGGAGCGGGAGGGCTATCGCGCTGAAATCGCCGGCGACCTGGCGCAGGGCGCGGCCCGCATCAAGGAAAAAACGCCCGACCTGCTGTTGCTGGACATGCGCCTGCCCGACGGTTCCGGGCTGGATTTTCTCAATGAGTTGCGGGCCGGAAGCGGGGCGGCCCTGCCGGTGCTGGTGATGTCCGCCTACGGCGAGATTGAGGATGCCGTGTCCGCGATGAAATCGGGCGCCGCGGACTACCTGAAAAAGCCCATTGACTTAGACGAGCTGGCGCTCATCGTGGAGCGGGTCCTGGAAAAGGACGAGTTGTCGCAAAAACTGGCGTATTCCAGCAAGCGCGAGCGGCACGCCCAGGAGCAAGGCCACGAGGAGGTGGAGTTCCTGGGGAACAGCCCGGCGGTGGCTGCCGTCAAGCAGCAGGTCAGCCGCTTAGAGCGCCTGTCCCGCGCCGGCGAGGGCGTTCCCCCCAACATCCTGGTGCTGGGCGAGACCGGCGCCGGCAAGGACCTGGCGGCCCGCCTGTTGCACGCCAACAGCAACCGCAGGCGGCGCCCTTTCGTACACGTGGACTGCGCCAGCCTGCCCAAGGACCTGATTGAAGCTGAGTTGTTCGGCCATCAAAAAGGCGCTTTCACCGGGGCCCACGCCGACCGCGCCGGGTTAATCGAGGCCGCAGAAGACGGCGTGCTGTTCATGGATGAAATCGGCGAGTTGCCCCTGGACTTGCAAGCCAAGTTGCTGGCCGTGTTGGAGCGCAGAACTCTGCGGCGGGTGGGCACTACCCGGGAGAGGCCCGTGGCGGCCTGGATCGTCGCCGCCACCAACCGCGACTTAGAACAGCTGGTGGCGCAAGGCGAGTTCCGCGCCGACCTGTATTATCGCCTGAACGTGCTGACCATCGCCATCCCTCCGTTGCGGCAGCGCGGGGATGATGTTATATTGCTGGCCGAGCATTTCATGCGCCACAGCGCCCGGCGCTACGGACTGGACGCAGTGACATTGTCGGCGGCGGCGCGCCAAGCGTTGAAATCCTACCACTGGCCGGGCAACGTGCGCGAGCTGAAACACGTGATGGAGCGGGCGGTGTTGCTGAGCGGCGACGGCGAGCTGGGGGCTGACGCCCTGGCGCTGAACACGGCGGCGGCCGCGGCGGGCGCAACGGCGGCCGCGCAAGAGAACCTGACCGACGCCGACCTGACCCTGGACAACGCGGAATGTCTGCTGATTAAAAACGCCCTGGCGAAAACCGGCGGCAACGTGTCCCAAGCGGCCAGGGAGCTGGGCATCACCCGCATGGCGCTACGTTACCGCATTAAAAAACACAACCTGGAGCAAAACCAATGAAAGACGATGCGAGGCAGGCCATCGAGGCAGCAACCTTTCGCCGCCTGGTGCAGTACCTGCGCGAACACACCGAGGTGCAGAACATCGACCTGATGAACCTGGCGGGTTTCTGCCGCAACTGCCTGTCGAAATGGTACCTGGCCGCCGCCCAGGAGCGGGGCGAGGCGCTGGACTACGAGCAGGCGCGGGAACTCATCTACGGCATGCCCTACGCCGAATGGAAGGACAAACACCAGGCAGAAGCGACCGCAGAGCAAGCCGCCGCCTACGCCGCGCGCGAGCAGGGGCGCTGATGCAGGCGCCGCCGCGTTTTATGGGTGCGCTTATGACCATGAGAGACGGGAAGCGGCTGTCGCGGACTCGATTTTTCGAGAGCTGATGTTGGCGAAAGCAACATAATATCGTGCGCCCGGTCGTTGCTGCAAAAAATGTCTGCCCTTGAATCCCGCATGGTTCTGCACCGCTTTATGTGCGGTCAGTTCGGCCACAAAAACCTGCGCGAAATGCTGGACCGGCTGGCGGGTTTATCCGACCAGCTGGATGAAAGCTACTGCAGCACTTTTGCCCAAGGGATTTTGACGCGCTTGCCGAGCAGTGCGCCGGTTTCAGAGGCAGACCTCAAACGATATGACGGAAACATAACCACCCACAGCCAGCGGCTGGGCATCACCGTTGCCCACAACAGAACCTGGAAGCCGTTCCAGTATCTCGCCCTGCTGTTTACCGAGCGCTACCTTGATTTGTATTTTCAGGACCGGGAAGCGCTGGCGACAACACTGAACAAGTGGAAAGAAAGCAGGGGAGAACGACAAAAGGCCGGCAGGTTGCCGACCGTCCCGGATTACACCGTCGATGACCTTGCGACTCTCGCTTTTCAAAGCGCGACTGGTTCCGGCAAAACCATGCTTTTGCACGCCAATATTCTGCAATATCGGCATTACCTCGATCTTCACCAGCGGTTGCACAGCCTGAACAAAATCATCCTGGTTACCCCAGATGAGGGTCTTTCCCGACAGCATTTGCGGGAGCTGAAAGCCGGCAACATTCCGGCGCAACTTTTTTCCGATGGTGCGGACGTCTTCTCTCGCGGCGGGGCGATGGTGGACATCATCGACTTGCACAAGCTGGACGAGAAAAAAGGCGTCAAGCGGGTCGCCCTGGAATCTTTCGAGGAAAATAATCTGGTGCTGGTCGATGAGGGGCATCTGGGAACCGGCGGCAAGGCATGGAGAAAACGACGCAAGCAACTGGCCAGGAACGGTTTCACTTTCGAATACTCGGCAACGTTCAACCAGGCGGTTTCCGGCGGCGGGGAGGGAATCAAGGCATTGCGCGATGAATACGGGAAATCCATTTTGTTCGATTATTCCTACAAGTTTTTCCATGCAGACGGTTACGGCAAGGATTATAAAATCTCCAACCTGCCGCACAGCGAAAATGACGAAACCAGCAAGCTGTACCTGCTGGCATGCCTGCTGACTTTCTACCAGCAACGCCGCATCTACGCCCAGAAAGGCGCACAGTGGAGGGAGTTTAACCTGGCGCCGCCGCTGTGGGTGTTTCTTGGGAAAACGGTTACCGGCGGCGCATCCGCCGCCGGGAAAGAGACGGAAACCGATGTGGTGCGCATCGTCAAATTTCTTGCCTGGGTCCACAGTGAAAAGCAACAAGTGCTGAAAAAGATCGAGAAACTCACCAGCGGCGACACCGGGCTGGTGAGCGAAGACGGGATGGATATTTTCAGCAAATCTTTCCCTGCCCTGGGTGGTGAAACGCCAAACGCGATTTACGAGGATTTATGCGCGGAGGTTTTTCACGCACAAGGGCAACTGCACGTATGCCATCTTCCCGGCGGAGATGAGTTGCAACTCAGCGCGGGTGATGCGCGTCCGTATGGGGTCATCAACGTGGGGGAGGCGGCCGGTCTGCACGGTAAACTGGAAACGGAGGACAATCCGTTGTTTTTCTTGTCCAAAAATGCTTTCAATCGCCCGCTTTTCGACGAGGTGGACAGCAACCAATCACCGGTGAACATCGTCATCGGCGCCCGCAAGTTTGTTGCCGGCTGGAGCTCTTGGCGCGTCAGCACGATGGGGCTGATGCACGTGGGCAAGGACGAGGGGCCGGAAATTATCCAGATGTTCGGGCGCGGCGTTCGCCTCAAAGGACACGGGATGTCGCTCAAGCGCCACTTGGCGCTCGAAGAGGTGGGCGTAGAGCCGGATGACAGTGAACAACTCAAACTCCTTGAAACCCTCAATATATTCGGGCTGAAAGCCAACTACCTGGAGCAGTTCAGGGAGTACCTGAGCGGGGAGGGCATCCAGATGGAGCAAGTCACCTTTGTTCTGCCAACGAAAAAGCGCCCCGGTAAGATAAAGGGGCTGAAAATTCTCAAAAAGCGGGACGGTGTCAGGGAATTCCAATATTCCGGCCCGTGTTTTGACTTGCCTGCAAGCTACGAAGGGCAGACTCCCATTGTGCTGGACCGCCGCGAATTTTTACAAGTTATTGAATCGGAAAGGACGGAGCAAGACGAGACCAATGTGCTGGAGGAAAACCAACGCCTGAGGCCAAAACACCTGGCCCTGATAAACAAAAGAACCGTTTACCATAAAGTGTTGGAGCACAAACGCCGTTTTCAGTGGCATAACATGGGCATTTCGCAGGAAACCGTGAACGAACTGCTTGATGGGAATTGCGAATGGTACGAGCTGAAAATCTCTCCTGAAAAGCTTGCCCTGTCCCGCTACGGCATGGTGCGGGAGTGGGAAGAGCTGGCGGCGGACTTGATTGCGGAATACGCTGATCGGTATTGGCGGCGCAAAAGAGACGCCTGGGAGCACGAGCACCTGGAAGCCGTGCCGCTGGGCAGTAACAACCCGAATTACGTCGATCAGTACATTTTGGCGGTTGATAAAAGCAAAGAAAGGCTGGTGGGGGAAATCAGCGCCTGGGTGGCGCGGGTGGAAAAGGGGGGTTATGCACAAGAGGATGAGCTCGCCTCCGGACAGGCGTCAATATCCTTGCTGGCGCCGGACTTCCACCTTTACGCGCCCTTGCTCTGTGCCGGCGTTCCGAAAGACGTTCAAATCACACCGACGCCTCTGAATGACGGCGAAGCCAATTTTGTCAAGCGCCTGCGTGAGGCGCTGACTATGCAACCCCGCCCTGATTGTCTTGTCGGCAAGGAAGTATACTTAATGAGAAACCTGAGCGGGAGGAAAGGAATTTCCTTCTTCGATGACCATTCGTTCTACCCCGATTTCATTCTCTGGGTGAAGGATTCGCGCCGGCAGGACATTCTGTTCATCGACCCTAAGGGCCTGGTTCATTACAATGCCAGAACCGAATCCAAGGTCGGCTTGCACAAGCGCATCAAGCACACCCAGGAAAAAATCCAGCGAAAAAACCCCGATCTTTTCCTGCACTCCTACATCTGGTCAAACACCAGCCCCAAGGACATTGGCGCGGACAAGCAAATGTCCCTTGACGAATGCCACGAAAAGGGCATTTTCATAGACTCAGGGGCAATGGAGGAACTCCAGAAAATGCTGGAGCACGCCTTGGGCAACGATTAAGGAGCGACGCCGGCGCCGGCGGGAACGGGGAAGCCGTCTCATTGAACCGCCGCGGCTGATCAATCCCCATCAGAGTCAGGCAATCGAGAGGACGCAGACCCGGGCCGAAACCACCAAGATACTGTTACCCCAGCTAGGTACAGCACTGGGAGTGCGATGTCTATCCGGGTCGCGGGTTCGCTTTGGAAATACAAAAACACGATTAAAGGTATCAACCCTAAAGTGAGCAGGGGGAACGCCAGTCCGCACATTACACCCACCAGCAACGGAACGCCCGAATTGCCTTGGTTACAGCGTTTCGCCCTGTGCCGATATGATCCCCCCTGCTCGGACTTTTCTGCTCCCATCGCCGATATTCTGGAGGCGGAGTCTCCTCCCTGCTTTGCGATTTCCAAGGCCATTTTTCGTAGCTCCAGCTCCATTTTCTGTAGCTCCAGCTCTTGCTTGTGCTTCTGGCATTTCCCTATGAAGTACAGCACATCGGATATAATTACGCCAAGTAGGCCAGTCAAACTACCGATAAACGCCGCATAGAGAGTTGGCCCAGCCACGTCCATAGGCAACCAGAGGAAATCAAGCATTGCCGTCCCGTTTTAAAATGGCACCTGTGGGTCTCAGTGCCGCTTTTTCGGCGGTGCCACGCAAGTAACTAAATTGGAACTTCTCTCCCATTAAGGAACCGATATTTTTCTCTGCGACACAGACTCTATTCATTTCAAAAACCTCCCATTGTGCGAAATTGCGGAGGCAAGTGTAACACGTTTTCCGCCGGAGACTGCACAATAACAACGTATTCCCGGCCGGTGTGCTATGCTTGGCGGCGTTATGCTTTCCATCACTACGCGCATCCTATTGCCGGCCGCCCTGTTGCTCTTGGCGGGTTGCGAGGCGGAGCGGGCGGAACAGGCGCCGGCGGCGCTTCCCGAGGAGCCGGGCTGGGCCACGCCGGAGCTGGCGAAAGAGGTGGTCGCCGACGCTCGCGGGCAGGTTACGGTGTTGCCGAAAACCCTGCATCCGCACTGGGTGTGGGTGGCGGATTTTGCGGCCAGCTCCATGCCCGACGGGCGCGCCTACCTGTACGACGGCGACCAGGCCCGCCTACTGGGGATGCTGAACACCGGCTATTCTTTCAACGCGCTGAACATTCCCCGCCACTACCGGGAGGTGTATTCCGCCGAGACCTACTACTCCCGCACAACCCGGGGCGACCGCACCGATGTGGTCAGCATCTATGACCCGTTCTTGATGACGCCGCTGGCGGAAATAGAAATTCCCGCCAAGCGCGTCTCCACCATCCCCCGGCTGGGCGACTCGGCGCTGACCGACGACGACCGCTTCATGGCGGTGTTCAACCTGACCCCGGCGTCCTCCCTTAGCATCGTTGACGTGCAAGAGCGGCGCTTCGTCGGGGAGATTGCGACCGCCGGTTGCGCCATGGCCTTTGCCGCCGGCGCCCGGCGTTTTATCTCCCTGTGCGGGGACGGCTCCTTGTTGCAGGTGGATCTCACCGA
>CAZDXS010000141.1:0-1618 GCA_964509455.1 uncultured Enterobacteriaceae bacterium
GCCTGGGTCGAAACAGGGGCGGGCAAACGCGACGCAGAGCGCGAAGGCTTCTACCATGATGGAGACAGCAACTTTGTGGAGGCGGAGGGTTACGGCTCATAAGGCGCGACAGCACGGCCTGTGCGGCTTCAACGAATTCCTGCCGCGGCGGCGCCCGCCCGCCTATCAGTGACTGGACAGCGGCGACCGATTTTTGCTATGCAGGAGGAAAAACATGACAGACAGAGAACCGATGGTCATGAGATGGGTTTCGAGGGACAAGCACGGCAAAGTCGATATTCCCTGGACGATTGTCGTGCACCTTGTGGGGCTGTTCATGGCCGTCTGCGCGTTCGTGGTGGTGGTCGCCGTGCCGGCCCTGGCGCTGTGGGAGATATTCATTCGGCTGTGGAGTCTGCTGGGATGAAGAACTACACCGTCGACAGCGGGGCGAACATTTTATCGACGGCCGCGATATCCTCGATGCTCATCCGGCGCTGATTTCACGGCGGCGCACCCACGGTTTATCCGCAACGGCTTCTTCGCCCCGTTCTCTCGGCGCGCTAAGTATCCAGATTTTCCACGGACAGGGCGTGCGCTTCAATGAACTCGCGGCGGGGCGCCACCTGCTCGCCCATTAGCGTGGTGAACATTTCATCGGCGGCCACAGCGTCCTCGATGTTCACCTGGTACAGGTTGCGCGTTGTTGCGTCCATGGTCGTCTCCCACAACTGCTCCGCATTCATCTCGCCGAGGCCCTTGTAGCGCTGGACGTGCAACCCGCGAGCGGCTTCTTCCAGCAACCAGTCAATGACTTGCACGGACGAGGCGGACGAGAACTCCTGTTCCTTGATGCGGGCGGTGAGGGCGACTCCCGCCAGTTGTTCCTCTGGGGCCGCCAGCCACTGGTATTCCTGGCCGGCGAAAAACCCGGGGTTGAAAACATTGATGGAAACGGCGCCGTACACGTTCACTTCCAGCTGGCCGCCGTATCCCTTGCCGTCGTCGGCGGAGAATACGCTTGCCTGGTACTGGGCGCCGTCGCGGGACTGCTCCGCCAGCCGTGCGGCCAGGGCGCCGAACCAGTCCGTCACCTTTTTCTTGCGGGCGCAATCATCCGCGGCCAGTTTCGGCATGAGGCAAACGGCCTCCAACACGGCGGGATGATAACGCTTGGCGAGACGGGCCAGGGCCTGTTTCATTTCCAGGTAGGACTGCGTTAGCTGCTTTAGGCCGGCGCCGTTCAGGGGCTTTCCCGCCGGGGCCTCCAGCTCCGCCGCCGCCATGGCCAGCTCCAGCAGGTAGGACTGCTTTTCCAGCTCGTCTTTCAGGTAGCGCTCCTTTTTGCCTTTCTTGATTTTGAACAGCGGCGGTTGCGCTATGTAGATGTGGCCCCGCTCCAGCAACTCTGGGAGTTGCCGATAGAAAAACGTCAACAACAGGGTGCGAATGTGGGCTCCGTCCACGTCCGCATCGGTCATGATGATCACCCGGTGATAGCGCAACTTCTCTATGTCGAACTCGTCTTTCCCTATGCCGCAACCCAAGGCGGTAATCAGCGTGCCCACCTCGTCGTTGGCCAGCATCCGGTCGAAGCGGGTTCTCTCGACGTTCAGGATCTTGCCTTTCAGCGGCAGGA
>CAZDXS010000142.1:0-9701 GCA_964509455.1 uncultured Enterobacteriaceae bacterium
GGCGACGGGCTTTTGTGCGAGAACGAGGCGGCGCACGGCTGAACAAAGGAGGTGTACATGTAGTACATCGACTGCAGTGAGGTCGTCGCGCCAACAAAGTTATCGCGCAAAAGAACAAGCCAGGCGTTGACAGCGGTGCCAGCAACGGGTACAATGGCGGGCTCGACCAGTAGGAAAACCAGATGAAACGTACATACCAGCCCAGCAAACTCAAGCGGAAACGCCGCCACGGCTTTCGCGCCCGAATGAGCACCCGGGCCGGGCGGCTGATTTTAAAGTCGCGCCGGGCCAAGGGCAGAAAGCGCCTGTCTGCTTGAACCCGTGTCCCCCGGCACCGGGCGGCGCCGCCGCTTTCAGCGCAAGCACAGGCTGACCAGCGCGGCGGACTTTAGCCGGGTTTTCAAGACTTCCCGGCGCTCCCGGGATTCGCAGTTTGTCATCCTGGCGCGCGACAACGGCATGCCCCATTCACGGCTGGGTCTTGCCATATCCCGCAAAGCAGTGAAGACGGCTGTTGCCAGGAACCGGGTGAAGCGCATCATTCGCGCCAATTTCCGCGAGCACGCCGAGTTGCTGTCGGGACTTGACGTGGTGGTCATGGCGCAGAAAAACATAAGGCCGGGCGAAAACAACGCAATGAGTCAATCCCTCAGCACACATTGGCGCAGGATCCGAAAGTGCGAACACTGATACGCCTGTACCGGCGGTTTCTCAGCCCGATGTTGGGCGTCACCTGTCGATTTTATCCGTCCTGCTCCCGCTACGCCCTGGTCGCCCTGGCGAAACACGGCGCACTGAGGGGCGCCTGGCTGGCCGTCAGGCGCATCTGTCGCTGCCACCCGTGGTGCGCCGGCGGCTTTGACCCGGTGCCTTAGACCCCATGGATACCATGCGCTTCATTCTCATCCTGGCGCTGGCGCTGACGTCCATCATGCTGTGGGAAAGATGGCAGCGGGATTACGGCGCACCGCCGCCGGCGCCGCCCCCGGCGGGGGACGCGCCGCCGCCCATCGAGGAGGAGCTGGGCTTGCCGCAACAACAGCAGGAGCCGGCGGCGGCCCCCGGGGCGGTCGCCGCACAGGGAGACGAGACGGCGGCGTCCGCCGCCGCCCGGCTGGTCACCGTCGAGACGGACGTGTTGCGCCTGAAAATAGACCCGGGCGGCGCCGTTGTTTTTGCGGAGTTGCTGGATTATCCGATCACCCAGGAGAACAAAGACCAGCCCGTTGTGTTGCTGGACCAGTCGGCCCGCCTGTATCATGTCGTCCAGGGCGGCGTCATCGCGGCGCCCAACCACCGGAATGCGTTCTCGGCGGAGCGCGACCGCTACGCCCTGGGCGCAGGGGAAGAGCGCCTGACGGTGCCGTTGACCTGGACGTCGGCGGCGGGGGTCTCCGTCACCAAGCAGTTTGAACTGGAGCGCGGCGCCTACAAGATTGTTCTCAGGCACCTGGTGGAAAACAATTCAGACGCCGCCTGGGAGGGACGGCAATACACCCAGATAAAACGGGACGATCCGTCAAAGAACGGCAGGAAACTGCTTTATACCTATACCGGCGCGGTGTTGTCCAGCCCGGAAAATCGCTACGAGAAAATCAGCTTCGGCGACATGGAGGACGGCGCCGTGGACCAACAGATTGCCGGCGGCTGGGCGGCCATGATACAGCATTACTTTCTCACGGCGGTGTTGCCCGCCGACCAGCAGGCGCCGTATCGCTACTACACCCGCGCTTTTGCCGACGATCAGCACTATTCCATCGGCCACATCTCCCCGCCGTTGCTGCTGGAGCCGGGCGAGCGGGGCGAACTGTCCGGCTATTTGTATCTGGGTCCCAAGGTGCAAGCAGACCTGGAGCAGCTGGCGGAGGGCCTGGAGCTGACCGTGGATTACGGCATCCTGTGGTTCCTGTCCAAGCCCCTGTTCTGGTGCTTGGAGCGTCTGTACGGGCTGACGGGCAACTGGGGTTGGGCCATCATCCTGGTCACCGTGCTGTTGAAAATCCTGTTTTATCACCTGTCCGCCGCCGGTTACCGCTCCATGGCGAACATGCGCCGGGTACAGCCCCGCCTGGTGGCGTTGCGCGAGCGTCACAAGGACGACCGCGCCCGCCTGAACGAGGCGATGATGAAGCTGTACAAGGAGGAAAAAATCAACCCGTTCGGGGGCTGTTTCCCAATCCTGGTGCAAGTGCCGGTGTTTCTCGCCCTGTACTGGGTGTTGCTGGAAAGCGTCGAGTTGCGGCAGGCGGATTTCATCCTGTGGCTGAGCGACCTGTCCGCCCGGGACCCGTATTTCGTGCTGCCCGTCGTCATGGGGGCGACCATGCTGATTCAACAGAAGCTGAATCCCGCCCCCATCGACCCCCTGCAGGAAAAAGTAATGAAAGCGTTGCCCCTGGTGTTCACGGTGTTTTTTGCCTTTTTCCCTTCCGGCCTGGTGCTGTACTGGGTGACCAATAATATTCTGTCCATCGCCCAGCAGTGGCTGATCATGAGGAGCCTGGAGAAAGAAGGACTCTCCGCTGCGGGCGCCCGGTAACGCCGCCCCGCGCCCTTGGACGTCATCGCGGCTGTCGCCACGCCGCCGGGCCGGGGCGGCGTGGGCGTTGTTAAAATCTCCGGGCCGGGCAGCCGCGAAATCGCCGCGAACCTGTGCCGTTGCGAACCGGCGCCGCGCCGTTGCCGTTACGCGGCGTTTTACGACGCGCAGGGACAGGTGCTGGATCGCGGCCTGTTGCTGTTTTTCCAGGGCCCCAATTCCCATACCGGCGAAGACGTCGTCGAGTTGCACGGCCACGGCGGGCCGGTGGTGATGGACCTGCTGTTGCGCCGCGTCCTGGCGCTGGGCGCCCGGTGCGCCCGCCCCGGCGAGTTCAGCGAGCGGGCGTTCTTAAACGACAAGCTGGACCTGTTGCAGGCCGAGGCCGTGGCGGACCTGATCAGCAGCGCTTCCGAGCAAGCCGCCCGCAGCGCGGCGCGTTCCATGGAGGGCGCATTCTCCGCCCAGGTCCACGAGTTGGTCGCCGGCGTCATCGAGTTGCGCGTCTACGTGGAAGCCATGCTGGATTTTCCCGAAGAAGAGATCGACTCCCTGGCGGAGGCGGAATTGCAGCAGCGACTCGCGGCGTGCCGGCGCGCCTTGGCCGCGATCATCGCCCGTGCCAAGACCGGCAGAACGCTGGCGGAGGGCGTGAAACTGGCGATTGTCGGCAAGCCCAACGTGGGCAAGTCCAGCCTGCTGAACCAGCTGGCGCAGACGGAGCGCGCCATCGTCGCCGCCCAGCCGGGCACCACGCGGGACACCGTGGAGCAACAGGTGCTGATAGACGGCATACCGATTCACGTAGTCGACACGGCGGGACTGCGGGCGGCCGGCGACCCCGTGGAACGAGAGGGCATACGCCGCGCCCGGGCCGCCGCGGAGGCGGCGGATGTGGCGTTGTTGGTGGCCGATGTGACGGAATACGGTGTGCAAGAGCTGGAAAACACGGCCGCGAGCCTGGACGTGCGCGACAAGGCGTTGTTTGTCTTCAACAAGATCGACTTGGGTGACTATTCGCCGGGCCGTCGGGGGGAAGAGGGTGCGCCTTTCTTGTACGTTTCCGCAAAAACGGGCGCCGGCATGGACGCGCTGAAACAAGAGATAAAAAACAGCGTGCTGGGCGCGGATTATTCGGAAAACGCCTTCATCGCCCGCACCCGCCACGTGGAGGCGTTGCGGCAGGCCGGCTTGTTGCTGGAAGAGGCCGCGAAGATGTTTCAAAAGCGCCGCGCCGTCGAGCTGTTCGCGGACGACCTGTCCCGGGTGCAACAGACCCTGGGCGCGCTCACGGGCGAGTATGCGCCCGACGACTTGCTGGGCGATATTTTCTCGCGCTTTTGCATTGGCAAGTAGGGGTGCGGCGCCGGGCGTTCGGGATGCGGCGTGCGGGTGCGGCACCGGGCATTAAGGGGTGCGGCGTTCGGGATGCGTTCGTGGTCGTTCTGGGCGTATGGCGCCGGGCGTTGCGGGCGCGGCGGCGGCAGGGATGCGGTGGGCGCGTGCGGTGCCGGGCATCAGGGGCGTTCGGGGTGCGTTTGTGATCGTCCTGCGCGGCGCCGTGTTGAATACGGCTTGGCGCTGGGTCGCACGGATCGGCGTCCGAGGCGTGGGTGCGGCGTCAGGGATGCGGCGTGCGGGTGCGGCGTGCGGGTGCGGCGGCGGGCGTTGCGGGCGCGGCGGCAGGGATGCGGTGGGTGCGTGCGGTGCCGGGCATCAAGGGCGTTCGGGGTGCGTTCGTGGTCGTCCTGCGCGGCGCCGTGTTGAATACGGCTTGGCGCTGGGCCGCACGGATCGGCGTCCGAGGCGTGCGGAAACTCCGCCCGCCGGGCGCTTACAGGGCCGCCTCGATCTCGGCGATGACAGCGCGGGCCGCCGCGACCGGGTCGGCGGCCCGGGTGATGGGGCGCCCGACCACCAGGTAGTCGGCGCCCTGAGCAATGGCGGCGCCGGGCGTCAACGCGCGCTTGTGGTCGTCCTGCGCGGCGCCGCGCGGCCGCACCCCCGGGGTCACGATGAGGAAGTCCTGGTGCGGAAATTCCTCCCGCAGGGCGCGCACGGACGCGCCGGAAGCAATCACCCCCTCGCAACCGGCTTGCAATGCCTGGCGCGTTTTGAAAGAGACCACGGCGGCCGTATCCACCGCGGCGCCGGGATAAAGTTCCTGCATGTCCGCATCGTCCATGCCGGACAGCACGGTGAGCATCAGCAGGCGGGGCTTGTCGCGTTCGCCGCGGCCCTGTTTTGCCGCCGCCGCCGTTGCCCCGTTGCCGTTGATGGTGAGCAACTCCAGCTGGTCGGCAAACTCGTGCGGCATGTTGCCCAGCGCGGCCCGCACGGTCTGCGCTATGTCGTTTATTTTCAGGTCCAGGAAGACCTTCTTGCCGTCTTGCAACAGGGACTGGACAACGGGCCAGCCCTCCCCCAGGAACAGTTGCCAGCCCACCTTGTAAAAATCCGCCACGCCGTCCAGCCGCTTGACCAGCTCCAGGGCTTGGTCGGCGTTGTCGAAATCCAGGGCGGTGATGAGCCGCCCGGCCGCCGGCAGGTTGCGCGGCGGGCGTTTAGCAGTAGCTGCGTTCATGCGGCAACGGTAGATGCGCTCGTGCGGCGGCGGTTCGCGCCGGCGGGACGCCGGCCCGCGGCGTCTTGCGCCCCGCCGAGAACGCCGCCGGCGCCGCGAGCCGGCGCAGGAACCCGCCCGCCGCGCAACCCGCGGCGGCAGAAGTCCTGTCGTTCATTGCCGGGCAACGCGCGCCAGGCGCTCCAGCGCCCGCTCCAGGTTTTCCATGTCGGTGGCGTAGGACAGGCGCATGTAGCCCTCCGCCCCGAAGGCCGAGCCGGGAACCAGCGCCGTTTCCGCATGCTCGAGCAGGTACTCCCCCAGCTCAATATCGTTGTTGACGCCGTCCAGCCTGGCGCTCAGCCCGCGCATGTCGGGGAAGCTGTAAAAAGCGCCGTCGGCGGCGATGCACTCAATCCCATCGATGTCGTTCAGGGCGGCATGGACGAAATCGTGCCGCTTCTTGAAAATCCGCGCCCGCCTCTGCAAGCAGGACTGGTTGCCGTTCAGGGCGGCAACGGCGGCGTGTTGCGAGATGGAAGCCGGGTTGGAAGTGCTTTGCGACTGGATTTTCTGCATGGCCCGAATCAGCGCCGCGGGACCGCCCGCGTAGCCGATGCGCCAGCCGGTCATGGAGTAGGCCTTGGACACCCCGTTGACGACCACGGTGCGGTCGTACAGTTGCGGGCAGACGTTGACGATGTTCTGAAACCGCTCCTGTCCCCACAGAATATGCTCGTAGATGTCGTCCGTGAGCACGGTGATCTTGGGATGCTCCAGCAGTACTGCGCCCAGCTCCGCCAGCTCCGCCTCGGAGTAGCACACGCCGGTGGGATTGGACGGGCTGTTAATGACGACCAGGCGCGTGTTGGCGGTGATGTTGCGCTCCAGTTGCCGCCCGTTGATTTTGAACCGCGCCCCGGCGTCGGCGCGAATCACCACGGGTTGCGCGCCCGCCAGTTTCGCCATGTCCGGGTACGACACCCAGTAAGGCGCGGGGATGATCACCTCGTCCCCGGGGTTGAGCAGGGCCTGCATCAGGTTGTAGATGCTGTGCTTGCCGCCGCAGGACGCCAGCACCTGCTCCGGCTCGTAGCTCAGCCCGTTGTCGCGCTGAAACTTGTCCACGACGGCCTGCTTGAGTTCCGCTATGCCGCCCGCCGCCGTGTATTTTGTCTCGCCGTCCCGGATGGCCTTGATCGCGGCCTTCTTGATGTGGCCGGGCGTGTCGAAGTCGGGCTCGCCTGCGCCCAGGCCGATGATGTCCCGTCCCGCCGCTTTCAGTGCCGCCGCCTTGGCGGTGACGGCCAGGGTAGGGGAGGGCCGGACCGCCGCGGCGCGTTGCGCGAGAGTGATTTCCGGAGTGGTTTCTGCTTGTAACATTACCTGAGGTTGCCTTGTGTTCAAGGGGGTAGTTTATCATGCCGGGCAACGAGGTGATGACCGCCCTGATTTTCGCCCGCTCGCGGCGCCCCCCGCCGGCGCCGTAAGAACGCCCGCCCGCCGGGTTATAATAACCCCCGGCGGCGCTTCACCGCGCAACTTGATGCGTGTCGGCGGCGGTATGGACGCCGGTCGCAAGCGGGTGCGGATGGGCGCCCGCAAAGCGCCGCAGGCGCACGACCCGGCGCAGCCCGGCCGCCGCAAAACGCGCGCATTTTCCCGGCCCCGACAATGAGCAACGCAAGCAACACGAGCAACACATTCAAGCTGCAGGCCGACTTCTCGCCCGCGGGCGACCAGCCCGAGGCCATCGCGCAACTGTACGAATCGATCCAGGACGGCGTCGCGCGCCAGTCCCTGTTGGGCGTAACGGGCTCGGGCAAGACGTTCACCGTGGCCAACCTGGTGGAAAAGTTGCAGCGGCCGACGCTGATACTGGCGCCCAACAAGACCCTGGCGGCGCAGTTGTACGGCGAGATGAAGGAGTTTTTCCCCGCCAACGCCGTCGAGTACTTCGTGTCCTATTACGATTACTACCAGCCGGAGGCCTACGTTCCCTCCACCGACACCTACATCGAGAAAGACGCCTCCATCAACGAACACATAGAGCAGATGCGCCTGTCCGCCACCAAGTCCCTGTTGGAGCGTCCGGACGCCGTCATCGTCGCCACCGTGTCCGCCATTTTCGGCCTGGGCGACCCCCAGTCCTACCTGAAAATGGTGTTGCACCTGGACCGCGGCGAAAAAATGGAGCAGCGTTTCCTGTTGCGCCGCCTGGCGGAGATGCAGTACGCCCGCAACGAGGTGGAGTTGCGGCGCGCCACCTACCGGGTGCGCGGCGAGATCATCGACGTCTATCCGGCCGAATCCGAGCGCGAGGCCATCCGGGTGGAGCTGTTCGATGACGAGATAGAGCGCATTTCCCTCTTCGACCCGTTGACCGGCGAGACCCTGAAGCAGGCGCCGCGGGTCACCATTCATCCCAAGAGTCATTACGTGTCCGAGCGCCAGGTGGTGCTGGACGCCATTGAAGCCATTCGGGAGGAGCTGGAGCAGCGCCTGGAGCAGTTGCGCCGGGCCAACAAGCTGGTCGAGTTGCAGCGCCTGGAGCAACGCACCCGCTTCGACCTGGAGATGATGATGGAAATCGGCTACTGCACCGGCATTGAAAATTATTCCCGCCACCTCTCCGGCAGGGGCCCCGGCGAGCCGCCGCCCACCTTGCTGGACTACCTGCCCGGCGACGCCCTGCTGGTGGTGGACGAAAGCCACGTCACCATACCCCAGCTGGGCGCCATGTACCGGGGCGACCGCGCCCGCAAGGAAAACCTGGTGGAATACGGTTTTCGCCTTCCCTGCGCCCTGGACAACCGCCCCCTGCGCTTCGACGAGTTTGAGCGCCTGGCGCCGCAGACCGTGTTTGTCTCCGCCACGCCGGGCGCTTATGAGCGCAGGACGTCCGCGCAGGTCGTCGAGCAGGTGGTGCGTCCCACCGGTCTGCTGGACCCCGAGGTGGAGGTGCGCCCGGTGGCGACGCAGGTGGACGACCTGTTGTCGGAGATTCGCGCCCGCGCGAGCCGCGGCGAACGGGTGCTGGTCACCACCCTGACCAAGCGCATGGCGGAAGACCTGACCGACTACCTGGCGGAGCACGACGTCAAGGTGCGCTACCTGCATTCGGACATAGACACGGTGGAGCGGGTGGAAATCATCCGCGACCTGCGCCTGGGGAAGTTTGACGCGCTGGTGGGCATCAACCTGTTGCGGGAAGGGCTGGACATGCCGGAGGTGTCCCTGGTGGCCATCCTGGATGCGGACAAGGAGGGATTCCTGCGCTCGGAAACCACCCTGATCCAGACCATGGGGCGCGCCGCCCGCAACATCAACGGCGCCGCCATCATGTATGCCGACACGATGACCGGCTCCATTGAGCGGGCCATGCAGGAAACCCGCCGCCGCCGCAAGAAACAGCAACAGTTCAACGAGCGCCACGGCATTACTCCCCAGGGTATTCGCAAGGCGGTTACCGACATCCTGGAGGGGGCCTACGACGGGCGCAGCGGCGCCGCGCGGCGGCGCACCGCGGTGGCGGACAGCCGGCCCGACTACGCGCAGCTGCCGCCCCCGTTGCTGGCCAAAAAGCTGCGGCAACTGGAGCAACAGATGTACCAGCACGCCCGCGACTTGGAGTTTGAGCAGGCCGCCGCGCTGCGCGACGAGATTGCCCGCATCAAGGAATTCAGCCTGGAGTTGCAGGCGCCCGCGGCCGGCGCCGGCGGCGGCTGAGTCCGGCATGGCGCGGCTCTCCCTGTCCAGAACGGATCTGTTGCTCCTGGCGCTGGCGGTTGCCACGGCCGTCATCCTGTGGAAGGGCGCCCACAAGGATTATGCGTTGTACGGCGGCGCGGACGATGACACGCTGGCGGGCGACGGCAACGACAACCTGATCTGGGGCGGCGCGGGCGCCGACCTTATTGACGGCGGCGCCGGCATGGACACCCTGAATTACGAGGGCTCGCCGGCGGGGGTGCAAGTCAACCTTGCCGCGGGAACAGGGAAGGGGGGCGACGCCGAGGGGGACGTCATAGCGAACGTGGAGCGCGTCTGGGGCTCGGCGTTTGCCGATGCGCTGGAGGGAGACGCCGGGGACAACTCCCTGTCCGGCCTGGACGGCGCGGACCGCCTGCAAGGCGGCGCCGGCGACGACCGGCTCTACGGCGGCGGCGGCGCGGACGTGTTGCGCGGCGGCCCGGGGGATGACCTCCTGGCGGGACATGCCGGGGCGGACCAGCTGGACGGGGGCGGCGGCGCGGACGTCCTGGATTACAGGTTGTCGCCGGCGCGGGTGCAAGTGAACCTGGCGGCGGGAACGGCGACGGGAGGCGATGCAGAGGGCGACGTCATCGCCGCCATGGAATGGGTCCTGGGCTCGGCGTTTGCCGATGTGCTGGTCGGGGACGGGGGGCGTAACCGGCTATACGGACTGGGCGGCGCGGACCGCCTGGATGGCGGCGCCGGCGATGATCGGTTGCAGGGCGGCGGCGGCGCCGATGTTATGGACGGCGGCGCGGGTGCGGACGTCCTGGATTACGGGGACTCGCCGGCGGGCGTGCAGGTCGACCTCGCCGCGGGGACGGGGACAGGGGGCGATGCAGA
>CAZDXS010000143.1:0-23081 GCA_964509455.1 uncultured Enterobacteriaceae bacterium
GTCTTGCGGGTGACGGTTGCGTTCACCGACGATGACGGCTACGCCGAGACGAAGACCAGCGAGTGGACGGCGGCGGTGATGCCGGCGGCGCCGGCGGCGCCGGCGCCGCCGCTGGAACAGCAATCGGAGGAGCCGCCGGCGCCGCCGGAACAGCAACCGGAGGAGACCGGCGTGTTGCCCGAGCTTTTCGCAACATATAAGGAGAGGTATGCCCACACGGATGTCGACTTGACGTTCTCCGACCAAGATGGGGACGGCACGCTGGACCGGATTGAGTTTGACAGGGATTTCGACGGCACGGCGGACCGCATCCAGAGCTACGTGTGGAACGATGCCGGCGGCGCCGTTCGGATCGATGTAGACAGGGATGCGGATGGGACGGCGGAGCGCATCCAGAGCTACGTGTGGAACGATGCCGGTGAGGTCGTTCAGGGCGATTTCGATAAGGATGCGGATGGGACGGTGGACCTCATTATGCACTACGCGTGGGACGCCGGCGACGTCATCATCCGCATCGACTACGATATTGACGCAGACGGCCGTATTGACAGCACCGCATTTGATGACGATGGGGACGGCAGGTTGGACCGCCTCGAGACCTACGCCCATGATGATCTGGGGCGTTTGTCCAAGAAAGTGATGGCGGCCAGCAGTGAGGGCGAGGGCCCCGCATCCGAGGAAGCGGGCGGCGTCAGCCTGGGACGCTCCACCGCCGCAGGTAGTCCCGGTGCGCGGGGCGTTGCCGGCAAGGCAACCCGCGCCGATGATGTTGTTGCCGAGCGTTCTTCGTCCGAGCCTGTGTTGCCTGACATGGGAGAGGGCGCCGTCGTTCGCTCCGAAACCTACGTGCGCAACGCGGCCGGCGCCGTGGTGCGAACCGATTACGATGAAGGGGACGACGGCATCGTGGAGCGCTCCAGTATTGATGATGACGGGGACGGCGTCATCGACGAGCACCGCTACGACCACGACGCCAACGGCCGGCCGGACTGGGTGGGCCGCGACAGCGACAACGACGGCATGCTGGACCGGCTGGAGTTCCGCGGGCAGTGGGGCGCCGCCGGCAATCGGGTCACGCACTCGATAACGCTGTCAGGCACCGGCCCCGCCTACACGGTGGCTTTTCATGATGGCGACGGTTTGCTGTTGGCGTCCGGCTGGAGCAATGCCGGCCCCGGCGCCCTGGACGGTTTTGCGTATTCCGCCGACCTCGATGTCGTGTCCGAGTTGCAGACCGCGGCGGCCGCAAGTTCCGCCGCCGCGCTTCTTCCCGTGGACGCGACTCTCCTGGCGGGCGTGGCGCACATCGATCTGGCGGGCGCCGGCGCGGGCAACACGGACCTGACGATTTCCGATGCGGCGCTGAGCGTGTCGGCGGCCGGCGACGGCAGTTACCAGCTTCGCATTGACGGCGATAGTGGTGACGCCCTGCGCTTCGACCTGGATGACTTCACCCGGGGCGATGACGTGGCTGTTGACGGCGAGAACTACGAGCAGTACGCAGGCACGACCGGCAGCTTCATCGTGGACCCGGACGTAACCCTGGTCGACGTCTAAAGACGACTCCGCCCTCCCGGCGATGGCATTTTGCATGAAAGCCAGGCGCTCCATGCTCCTTGATTCCGGGTCTGCTCATTAGGCGACACTAACGCATTGTCTCAACAGCCAAACTTGGGGAGAAAAGCGGTATGATTACCGACAGCACCCTGGACGATAACGGCAACTTGATACGAGCCGTATTCGACGACGACAACGACGGCGTCACTGACCGTATTGAGTCCTACAGCTGGGACGATGCGGGTCGGCGCACGGCGCAAGTCACCGTGGAGTTGCCTCTCTCCTACGATTGGCCGGAGGAGTTCAACTTTTTCAGCCACATTATCGTGCTTTCGCAGGAGATACCGACGTTTGCGGACCTGGACGGTGACGGCGATCTGGACATGATAACGGGTGCGTGGGAAGGCGCCATCTACTACGATGAGAACACCGGCAGCGCCACAGCGCCGGCATTCGGCTGGGGCTCCTCTGCAACTAATCCTTTCGCCGGCATTAACGTGGGCAGGATGGCCGCGCCGGTGTTCGTGGACCTGGATGGGGATGACGACTTGGACGTGGTGATTGGCGAGGAGGACGGCGTCCTCAACTACTACGAGAACACTGGCAGCGCTACGGCACCGGTGTTCACCGTGAAAACCGACACAGCCAGCCCTTTCAACGGCTTCGACGTAGGGTCCCGGTCCGCGCCGGCGTTCGCGGATCTGGACGAGGACGGCGACCAGGACTTGGTGATAGGCGAGTTGGATGGCAACCTCAACTACTACGAGAACACCGGTAGCGACACAGCACCGGTGTTCACCGTGAGAACCGGTGGAGACAACCCTTTCGACGGCTTCGACATGGGGAGCAACTCCAAGCCGGCGTTCGTGGACCGGGATGGAGACGGCGACCTGGACCTGGTGGTGGGCACAAGCAATTTCGACGTCAAGTACTACGAGAACACTGGCAGCGCCACAGCGCCGGTGTTCACTGCGAGACCCGGCGAAGCCAACCCTTTCAGTCGTTCCAACATTGGCCTGGATCTCTATCCTTCCTATGTAGAGGAGTTAATCGCTTCACCGACGTTCGCAGACCTGAACGGCGACGGCGCCCCGGATCTTGTGTCCGGCCCCACCATTTTTAATGGCTTTCCCGACCCCTGGCATGCCCGCGAATATCGGCTTGGCTACCACGAGGCGGCTTCCTCCCGGGAGGCGTACCTGCGGGACGCCGTCGACCAGGTAATACAAACCGAGTTCGATGACGACAACGACGGCGCTGTTGACCGCATCGCGTTTGACGACAACGGGGACGGCGCGCCGGACCGAATCGAGCACTACACTCGGTCTCGGTATGGCGACCTGGTGACGCGCACTGACTTCGATGATGACAACGATGGGACCGTGGACCGTTCCATGACCTATACCCGGGATAGATCCTACGAGGTGACGCGCGCCGCGATCGATGACGATAACGATGGGACTGTGGACCGGTTCGAAGACTACGTGCGGGATGTGGCTGGCAAGATCGTCCGCGTCGATTACGATAACGATAAGGATGGAACCGTTGATGATCGCGCCGTTGTCCCTGGCACCGGCGGCAACACCCGCTTGATTGCCGGCGCGACCTATACGACGGATGCTTACGGGCGGGTGGTGCGCCTTGATATCGATGACAACGGAGACGGGACCGTGGACCGGTCCAGGACGTATGAGCGGAATGTTGCCGGCCGGCTGTTGCGAACCGAGTTCGACGATGATGACAACGGGTCCGTGGAGCGGGTCGAGTTCTACACGCGGAATCAGGTTGGCCAAGTGATACGCACCGATTACGATGACAACAACGACGGCGCCGTTGAACGCGCCGCGCTCGATGATGATGGAGACGGTTTGACGGACCGGGTCGAGACCTACACGCGGGATGATGCCGGGGCCGTAGTGCGTGTTGAGTTTGACGACGACAACGACAGGACCGTGGACCGCACCAGGGATTACACGCGAAACAGCGCCGGGGTCGTGATACGAACCGACATTGATGATGACAACGACGGCACTTTCGAACGCTCCACGTTCGACGATGACGGAGACGGCTTCATGGACCGAGGCGAGACCTACGCGCGGGACGTCAACGGCGGGATAACCCGCGCGGTCATCGATGACGGCCTGGACGGCAGCCCGGACCGCGCCGAGTCCTACACGCGGGACGCCGCCGGCCGGGTGTCGCGCACTGACTTCGATGACGACAACGACAGGACCGCGGACCGCGTCGAGTCCTACACGCGAGACGCCGCCGGTCGGGTGTCGCGCACCGAGTTTGATGACGACAACGACAGGACCGTGGACCGTGTCGAGTCCTACGCGCGAAACGCGGCCGGGGCCGTGACGCGCACTGATTTCGATGATGACAACGACGGCACTTTCGAACGCTCCGCGTTCGATGATGAGGGAGACGGCGTGGCAGACCGGAGCGAAACCTACACGCGGGACGCCGCCGGCCGGGTGTCGCGCACCGAGTTCGATGATGACAACGATGGAACCGCGAACCGCACCGAGTCCTACACGCTGGATGCCGCCGGCCGGGCGTCGCGTACCGAGTTCGATGACGACAACGATGGAACCGTGGACCGCGCCGAGTCCTACACGCGGGACACGGCCGGTCGGGCGTCGCGCATCGAGTTTGATGACGACAACGATGGAACCGTGGACCGCACCGAGACTTATGCGCGGAACGAGGCCGGAATCGTGACGCGCACTGATTTCGACGATGACAACAACGGCACTTTCGAACGCTCCGCGTTCGATGATGAGGGAGACGGCGCGGCAGACCGGAGCGAGACCTACACGCGGGACGCCAACGGCAGGATAATCCGTGCGGATGTTGATGATGGTCTGGATGGCGTTGTGGATCGCGTTGAGAGCTACACGCTGGATGCCGCCGGCCGGGCGTCTCGCGCCGAATTCGATGACGACAACGACGGGACCGTGGACCGCACCGAGTCCCACACGCGGGACGATGCTGGTCGGATGTTGCGCACTGAGTTCGATGACGATAACGACGGGACCGTGGATCGCGTTGAGAGCTACGTGCGAAATGCCGCGGGGCAAGTGGTGCGAACCGATTTTGACAACGATAATGACGGCGTTGTGGACCGCGCCTCGTTCGACGACCAAGGAGACGGCGTTGTAGATCGCTCCGAGACCTACACGCGCAATGCGGCGGGCCAGTTGTTGCGAACCGAGATTGACGATGGCGCAACCAGTCAGATCAACCGCGTCGAGACGTACCTGTGGAATGTTGCCGGCCGGCTGGTGCGCACCGAGTTTGACGATGATGCGGATGGGCGAATCGACCGCGCCGAGTTTGACGATAACGAGGACGGCAGGCCGGACCGTAGCGAGGCCTACACGCGCAATGCCGCCGGCCAGGTAGAGCGCACCGACATCGATAATTACAATGACGGAACCGTGGACCGGACCAGGACCTATACATGGGAGGCCGGCCGGGTAATCCGAACTGACATCGATAACGGCAACGATGGAACCGCGGACCGGTCCGAGACCTACACGTGGAATGGTTACGGTCAGGTGTCGCAAGTTTTTTTCGATAGTGACAACGACGGGACCGCAGACTGGAGCGATGATCATGCCGCAAAAGAGGATGCCGTGACCGGGCGCAAAGAGCTCACGTTTGATGATGCCGGGCAACTAGTGCGAATCGACTTCCTGAATGACGATGACGGGTCTGTGACCCAGGTCAAGTTCTATACCCGGGATGACTCCGGGCAAGTAGTGCGAACCGAGATCGATAACGACAACGATGGGACAATAGACAACGTCAGGATCTACACGCTGAACCAAGCCGGCCAGATAATACGCGCCGAGATTGATGCGAATAATGACGGCATCGTCGAGCGGACCATCCTCATTCCCAAGGGGAACGGTATAGCAGGCCGGGTCGAGACCTACGTACGCAATGCCGCCGGGACCGTGTTGCGAACCAATATCGATGACGCGACCGACGCCGACGATACCGTGGACCACGTCATAAGCTACACGTACGATGCCGGCGGCAGGATAACCTATATCCGCTTTGACGATGACGCCGACGGCGATTTTGACCGATACGGGCATGACGAGAATGAGGACGGCGCGCTTGACTACATCGTTTGTTACCGGCGCACCGTCAACGGCAATCTGGCGGGGATCAGCTGGGATCTGGATGGGAACGGCGATTATGATTTCAGCAGAAATTTCGGACGGGACAGAGCCGACAACATGATTCGGATGTGGGAGCAACGGATCGGAGACGCTAATCCCAGCGCAGTATCCTATTACCTCGCGAGCGGCGAGGAAATAGCCACGGGGAAAGACGATGATGACCCGGGCGTTGCCTTGGACGCCTTTATCTACAGCTCGGATCTTGATGTCGTATCCGACATACGGGCCGCGGCGGTGCTGACGGTGGGGGTGGTGGCCGCGCGTCACCTGGCGGGCGTGCCGTTGCTCCAGTTGGCGGGCGCAGGCGTGGGGACTACGAACCTGACGATTTCCGATGCGGCGCTGGGGATCCTGGCGGGCGCCGACACCGGTTACCAGTTGCGCATTGACGGCGACCGGGAGGACGCCCTGCATTTTGAAATGGATGATTTCACCGAGGGGGCTACCGTTGACGTGAACGGCGCGGCGTATCGGCAGTTCTCCGGCACGACCGGCAGTTTCATCGTGGACCCGGACGTGGTGTTGCTGGACATCGGGGCGACCCGCCCGGCGCTGAGCGCCGCCGGGACCCATACGCGGGACGACCAGAACAGAATCATCCGCACCGACTTTGATGACGATGGGGACGGCAGCGCCGACCGCTCGCATTTTGACCCGAACGGGGACGGCACAGTGGACCGCGTCGAAAGCTACACGCGCAATGCCGCCGGCAGGACAACCCATACCCGCTACGATGATGACAACAACGGCAGTTATGACCGGCTTGGCGTCGATGACAATGCGGATGGAACAAATGACCAGGTTACCCGCTATCGGCGCGACGGGCTTGGCAGGATTGTTGGCATCGACAAGGATGAGGATGGGGACGGCGCTTACGATGTTGTCACCAACTACGTACGGGACAGCGCCGGCAACCGGATCCAGGTCAGCACTGGGCCGGCCGGCGCCGCGCCCCGCGATATTACCTATTACAACGCGGCGGGATACTGGACAGCCAATAAAGAAGCCCTCGGCGACAGCCTCCTGTACTCTTTGCGTTATTACGATGTGCTTGACGTTGTGTCCGAGATACGGGGCACGGCGGCGATGCCGGCAGCAGGGGTAATAGACGCGAGGGACCTGGCGGGCGTGTCTCTTATCGAGCTGGCAAACCACGGCGCCGGCAGCACGGACCTGACCATATCCGATGCGGCGCTGGGCGTGCTGGCGGGCAACACTACCGGTTACCAGCTCCGCATTGACGGCGACCGGGAGGACACCCTGCGCTTTGACATGGATGACTTCACCGAGGGGGATGCCGTTGCTTTTGGCGGTGAGGATTATCGGCATTTCGCCGGCGCGACCGGCAGCTTCATCGTGGATCCGGACGTAACTCTGGTCGACGTCTGACAAGGCCCTTTCCCTACCGGCGGTGCAGTTTTACGCACCACCCGGCGCTCCGCTTCCAGCCGGGCCGGGGCGCGTGGGTCCGGCTTGACTTCTTTCTCTAACATGGGGGTTTCTCCTCAGTGTAAAAGCGCCGTTGTAGTGTGGCGGAAAAAGAGGAGATTTGTACGTTACCCTTGCACTAATAGACAACGGCAATGAGTTCAACAACGACATTATGCCCGGTGGTCCTGGCGGGCGGCGGCGGCAGCCGGCTGTGGCCCCTGTCGCGCCGCCGGCATCCCAAGCAGCTGCTTCCCCTGTGCGGCGAACGCTCCCTGTTGCAAGAAACCCTGTTGCGTTGCCTTGATATGGACATCGGCGCGCGCCTGTTGCCGCCCCAAGTAGTCTGCAACGAGGAGCATCGCTTTCTGGCAGCGCAGCAGTTGCAGGAAATAAACGCGGTTTCGCAACCGCTGATACTGGAGCCGGCGGGGCGCAACACGGCGCCCGCCCTGACCGCGGCGGCCCTGGTGCAGTCGCGGCAGGGGGAGGATCCGGTGTTGCTGATGTTGCCGGCGGATCATTTCATCGCCGAGAAAGCGGCTTTTCACCGGGCCCTGGCGACGGGGGTTGGCCTGGTGCGTGATGGGCGCATCGTGGTTTTTGGCATAAAACCGACGGGGGGCAATACCGGCTACGGCTATATAGAGCGCGGCGCGGACCTGGGCGACGGCGCCGCTTTCCAGGCGGCGGGCTTCCGGGAAAAGCCCGATGCGGCCCGGGCGCTGGAGTATTTTCAATCCGGCAGGCATTACTGGAACAGCGGCATTTTCATGTTGCGCGCTTCCACCTGGCTGGCGGCCCTGGAGGCCTTGCAACCGGACATTCTCCAGGCCTGCACTCGCGCCTGCGACAACGGCGTGCGGGACGGCGACTTTTTGCGGCTGGAAGAGCGGGCCTTTGCCGAATGTCCCGCCGTTTCGGTGGATTACGCCGTGATGGAGCGGCTGGACCAGGCGGAGGGCTTCGAGGCCGCGGCAGTGGCGCTGGACGCCGGCTGGTCCGACGCGGGCGCCTGGGACGAGATCTGGAGGCTGGGCGAGCAAGATGAAAACCACAACGTTGTTGACGGCAATGCGATGTTGCTTGACTCGACAAACTCCCTGGTGCGCACCGATGCGCGGCTGGTGGCGGTGGTGGGTTGCGACAACCTGGCGGTTGTCGAGACTGCGGATGCGGTCCTGGTGCTGAACAAGGGGCGCTCCCAGGAGGTGCGCCGGCTGGTCGCCGCCCTGGAGGCCGCGGGTCGGCCAGAGGCGGACCTGCCCCGTTGCGTTCAGCGTCCCTGGGGAAGTTACGAGACCGTGGCGGCCGGCCGCGGCTTCCAGGTGAAAAAACTGGCGGTGCGGCCCGGCAAGCGTCTCTCCTTGCAGCTGCACCGGCGCCGCTCGGAACACTGGGTGGTGGTGAGCGGGACGGCCGCGGTCACTCGCGGCGATGAGGTTTTTGAGTTGCAGGTGAACGAGTCAACGTTCATTCCCGCGGGCGTCAAGCATCGCTTGCACAACCGCACCGGGGACGCGCTGGAGATTATCGAGGTGCAGGTGGGCGACTATCTTGGCGAGGATGACATTATCCGCTTCGAGGATGATTTTAACCGGGCGCCCGCCTGAACCCGGAGTATAATGCCCCTTTTCCGGGGGGCGCGGCCGTGAAAGGGGGGCGGGGCAGCGCCGCGCCGTTGCATCCTGGATGGAGGCGTTGCCTGCGGACGCGGCACGGCGCTGCCAGGCGGCGGCGCGACAACAGAAGGCCGCACAACGCCGCGACGACCCGACAGGGCGGCTGGGAAAAGTCGCCCGGCCGCGGCAGGCGCGATAGGCGAGGGGCGTTGCTTGCATGTGCAACAGGCGGGCGGGCCGCTTGTGGGCGCGGCAGGCGCCGCCAAGCGGCGGCGCGACAACACAAGGTCGCACAACGCCGCGACGACCCGGCAGGGCGGCTGGGGAAAGCAGCCAGGGGCAATGGTGCGACAGGCGCAGGGGACGGGGGGCCGCTTGCGGGCGCGGCACGGCGTTGCCAGGCGGCGGCGCGAGAACACAAGGCCGCATAGCGCCGCGACGACCCGGCAGGGCGGCTGGGGAAAGTTGCCCGGGGGAGCAACGGGTCGGTGGATGCCGGACCCGCGGCAGGCGCCGCAGGCGGCGGCGCGACAACACAAGGCCGGAATAGCTCAGTTGGTAGAGCAACGCATTCGTAATGCGTAGGCCGGGAGTTCGAGTCTCCCTTCCGGCACCATTTTTCGGGGCCCTATGCCGGCGCCGCCCCCGGCGCCCTATGCCGGCGCCGCCCCCGGCGCCTTATGCCGGCGCTGATTTCGATGCCTGGCGCCGCCGACCCTGGCTCCCTATGCCGACTTCAGCAGGGAGAACAGCTCGGCGCGGGTGCTGGAGTTGGAGCGAAAAGCGCCCGACATGGACGAGGTCTTCATCACGGAGTTCTGCTTTTCCACGCCCCGCATCATCATGCACAGGTGTTGCGATTCGATGATGACCGCCACGTTGTTCACCCGGGTCGCCTCTTTCATTGCTCTTGCAATGTCCGTGGTGAGATTTTCCTGGTTTTGCAGGCGCCGGGCGTACATATCGACAATGCGGGCGATCTTGGACAGGCCGATGACGAACCGGTCCGGAATGTAGGCAACATGGCACTTGCCGATGAACGGCAACAGGTGGTGTTCGCACAGGGAGTACAGCTCGATGTCTTGCACCAGCACCATTTCGTTGCTTTCCGTGGGGAAGCGCGCCTCGTTGATGATCTCCTCCAAGTCCTGAGAGTAGCCCCGGGTCAAAAAGCGCAGGGCCGCGGCGGCCCGCTTGGGCGTGTCTTTCAGCCCCGGCCGTTTCGGGTCGTCAATGGCGCGAATGATTTCTTGGTAGGCTTTTTCCATACCGGGTCTCGTTGCGTTGTGTGCAACAGCAGTGCGGTAGTTTAACCGTTTTACGGGTTCAGCGCACGAAAATGACGGACAAGCCCGTCGGCCGGGCGCCGCAACGGCGGCTTGCCGGGCAGGGAGGGGAAAGGTTTTCTAAAGAAAGGGGAAAAGCGTCGGAGGAGAAAGCCGCCGGCCGCGCCGGCCTGAGGAGAACAGGGCCGACGCGGTTGCGACTTTTTCTGCGGACTGCCTACATGCCTACATGCTGACCCGAACGCCCGCAAAGCCGGCCCGGGGCGCGCCGGGACCTACGAAGCGAGGATTCTCAAAGTCCGCGAACTCTTCCACGCCCACTTCATCGGGCTCCTCGCCCAGCAATCCGAACGTCTCGTAGTCCTTGTCGAACAGGTTGGTGACGCGGGCGAACACCTCGAAGTGCTTGTTGAAGCGGTAGGCGGCGCGCAGATTGACCACGGCGTAGCCGTCCACCGTGTCCAGGTGGTTGGGCTCATCGCCCCGCAACACCTGGTCGGAGTTATACACTAGGTCAAATCCCAGTATCAGCTTCTCCCACAGCAGGTAATCCGCACCCAGTTTGAGGGTGTGTTTCGGCAACCCGGGAATGCGGTCGCCGCTTTCCACGTTCAGCTCGTCGTCAACGCCGTCGGCAATGGTGGGGTGGTTGCTGTTGAACACCGCGGTGAAGTCGTCCTCGAACGTAGCTTCCAGATAGGAGTACGCCAGGAACCAGTCAAGGTTGCCGACGGCGCCGTTCAACTGCCCCTCGAAGCCCAGGCGCCGCGTCTTGTCCACGTTGGCGAACAGCCCGGTGGCGCGGCCGGTGGTCTGGAACAGGATGTCGTCGTGGTTGGTGGAGTGGAAAAAGCCCAGGTGGTAGTTGGTCCCCGCCGCGTTGCCGCGCATGCCGGCCTCGAAGCTGCGGGTGACCACTTCGTCCAGGGGCGGGTCCGCCAGGAACGCGTTGGGCAGGCGACACTCAAACTCGATGTCTTCAGGGTCCTCGCCCGCCGCCGCGGCCAACTCGGCCGCCGTCTCGAACACGCTGTCGTTGCAGGCCAGCTCGATGGGCGTGGGCGCCCGGGACGATTCGCTGTAACTGCCGTAGAAGTTCACGCTTTCCAGCGCCTGGAAAGTGACGCCGGCGGCAGGATTAAAGCGAAAATAGTCGTGCTTGCCGTTGAGCTCGGGATGCTCCCCGGTGCGGTCTTGCAACTTCACGTTGGTGTCGTTCATGCGCCCGGACACGGTCACGGCGATGCGGTCTGTTACGTCCATGGTGTTCATCACGTAGAAGCTGAGCGTTTCCGTCATCGTGTCCAGGTCGGTCAGGGCTTCTTCCAGGAACACGCTGGAACCCAGCCCCTCGGTGCTGCGCGTTTCCTTGTTCAGGCCGGCAATCTCCGTCTCCGAATGGAAGTAGCTGTCTCCCCGGTGATAGGCGACGCCCATGATCAGCTGGTTGCCCAGGTTCATAATGTCGCCCAGGTACTCCATCTGCAGGTTGGCGCCGTAGCTTTTCTGCTCGCGCAGGCTGGTGTTGTTGATGGCGACAATGTCGCCGACGCCGGCCAGCGTGCCGGGGCCGTAGAGCTCCTCTAACTCCAGCTCTTCGTCCTCGTCGTCATCATCGCCGTTCATGGCCATGCTGTTGCCGTTGTCGTCGTCATCGTCGTCTCCCTCCACGACGCAAAATCCGCCGCGGCAGTACTCGTCCTTGTCGAAGTCGTCATCGTCTTCCGCCAGTTCATCCAGCGCCTCCATCACTTCATCCTCGTCATCTTCCTCCAGGGCCAGTTCGCTGCCGTCGCCGTTGAACGAATCGGTGTTGTTCTTTCGGTAAAAGGCGGTGAAACTGAACCCCAGGTTGTCGCTGACGTTGTGGCTGCCGTCCAGGCTGATCATGAACAGGTTGTTCTCGGTGCGGTCCGGCGCCGTGAAAACGGCGCCCCGGTCCACGGCCAGCAACTCCACCGGAACGGCGCCGTTGCCCACCAGGTCGCTGTCGCCCAGTTGCACGTTCAGGTCGAGATGGGACGCGGCACCGCGCCGGCTGAGCTCGCCGTAGGCGTTCACCGCCTTGGACGGCGATTCATCGCGCCAGCCGCTTTCGTCAAAGTAGTGCAGGTTGGCGTAGTAACCCCACTCGCCGTTGTTGCCGCCGCTCTCCACCGTGCCCGCGAAGCGTCCGAAAGAACCGCCGTACGCTTCCAGGTTGTGACCGACGCTGTTGAAGCCGTCTTTCATCTCCACGGCCAAGGCGCCGCCCAGGGCGTTCAGCCCGAACAGGGGGTTGGCGCCGCTGATGAGGTTGATGCTGTGAATGGCGGACTCGGGCAACAGGTCCCAGTTCACCGTGTCGCCCAGCGGTTCGTTGATGCGCACGCCGTTCTGGTAAACGGCCATGCCTTGTGCCAGGCCCAGCAACGGCGAGACGGTGTAGCCCCGGTACTGTATGTCTGCTTGCAGGGGGTTGTTCTGGGCGTCGTTGTGGGTGACGCCGCCCAGGTTGTGCCGCAGAAAATCGGACAGGTCCAGGCTCTGGGCGCGCTCAATGTCCTCTGCCGTTGCGGATTGCACGTTGTAGGGGATTTTCCCCGCCGGCAGTCCCGCGCCCGGGGCGGGGGTTGCACCGACGACGACCACTTCTTCGTCGACGGCTGCGGCGCCCGCGCTGAACAGCAGGCAAGCGCTCGCCAGCAACCACGCCGGCGCCCGGCCCCTGTTTTTGGTTATGTGCATTATTGGCATTCTCCTGTTTGCCAAGAGTTGAACAAAAAGTAGTGAAACAGCGGTATCCCCCTTAGCGGCAGGTAATGTAATGCAGGGGGGGGGCAGTCAAGGCGTATTTCGGTGCCTGCCCCCGGTGCAACGGCCGGCTTAATCCATGGTCTTGGCCAGGGCGAAGATTTCCTCCGCATCCAGCACCTGGTCGTTGGACTGGAACAGCCGCGCGATGCAGGCCCGGTGCAGTGCCAGTTTCAGCGCACCGAAGCCGATGGCGCCCCAGGCGATCTTGCCGTGGCGGTCGGCGCCCTTGTCCATCATGTCAACGCCGGCGACGCCCAGCGGCGGTGTGGCGTTGGCGTCCGCCAACAACTCGATGGATGGGTTGTCCCGCCAGTCCTGTTCGCGCAACAGTTGCACGCCGGCGGCGCCGGTCGCCAGTACGATGTGCGCGTCTTTCACCGCTTCCGCCCGCTCCTCGTCAGTGGCGGCGCCCAGGGGGGTCAGGTTGACGTCAAACCGGCCCCCGATGGCGTCGCAGGTTTCCCGGGCGCGCTCTTGCCCCCGCGAGCTCAGCACCACGTCGGCGCCTTCCCGCGCCAGCATGACGGCGGCGCGCCGTCCCACCGGGCCGGTGCCGCCCAGGATGACGGCTTTCTTGCCGGCAAGGCTGCCGCTGTTCAGCATGCGGGCGACCGCGGCGGCGGCCGTGGTGTTGCTGCCGTTGCTGTCCAACATCACCGATACGCGAAAATCGGCGAAAAAGACCTTCTGCACGGCTTCCAACAGGGCCTCGCCGGCGCTCATGTCGCTGCCGCCGATGAACAGGGCGGTGTTTTTCTTTTCTTTCGGGCTGCGGGTGAAGATGGCGCCTTCCACCAGCGCCCGCACGTTGTCGGGCGAACACCCCCCGTGGCCGACGACGTGGTCGGCGCCGCCGTCAAACCCCACCACCGTGTCGAATACGGCGGCGTGCGGGTCGGTATCCAGTTGAAACAGCAGTTTTTTCATTGTAAGTCTCCACTACCGCCTGCTTGCAGGCGTGTTTTGTCGTTGTGTTTTTGCTTGTCGCGGGCGGGGCTTGCGCCGTCCGTTCACCCGCTCCTAGGCGGCTGACGGCGGGGTTGCCCGTCGCGCACCGGGTCGGGTCGCCTGCTTCTGCGGTCGACTCGGCCCGTTATGGAGGCGCCATTATACAGGTTTTTTTGCGGTGCGCGCGATTTTTTGTGCAGGGCATAACAAGCGTTGTCGCGGGCGGCAGGCGGGCGGCGCCTGGGGCTTGAACTTCAACCGTGGAAAGCGCCGGCGCCGGTCCGTCTCTTCGCGGCGCGGCGAGCGGTGCGCCTGGGGCAGGGGACTTTGTTGCCGGTGCCCGGCTTTGCCTGGCGGGGTCGCCCGGCGTAGTAAAGCGCCGGCCCGCCGGAGCGCGGCGGAGGTTGCCCAGGTCAGCCTGGGGCGGCCGGCTTTCGCGGTAGCCGGCGGCGCCTGAAATCCTTTATACTGCCGCCCGACACGATTCATCAATAAGGAACACGCGGGGGTATCCATGTTCAAAGAACAGCAGTTACAGACTTTTCTAGACCAGCTGGCGTCACGGGCCGCCACGCCCGGCGGCGGCAGCGCGGCGGCGGTGATGGGCGCCATGGGCGCCGCCCTGCTCAGCATGGTGGCCAATCTCACCATAGGCAAGAAAAACTACGAGGCCGTGGACGGCGCCATGCGGGAGATGCTGGAGCAGTCCGAGGCCCTGCGGGCCGTTATGATCGACATGATTCAGGCCGACGTGGACGTGTTTGACCAGGTGATGGCGGCCTACGGCATGCCCCGGGACGGCGCCGAAGAGCAGGCGGCGCGCGCCGCCGCCGTACAGGCTGCCCTGAAAGAAGCAACAGACGTTCCCTTGGAGTGCGCCCGGCGCTGCGCCGACGTGATCCAGCTGTGCCGCCCCATGGCGGAGCAGGGCAACAGCAACGTGCTCAGCGATGTGGGGGTTGCCGTGTTGGCCGCTCGCGCCGCCTTGCACAGCGCCGCGCTGAACGTGTACATCAACATTGGCGGCATCAAGGACGAGGAATTTGCGTCCGAGCGGCGCCGGGCGTTGGAGACCCTGCTGTCCGCGGCGGACGCCGCAGCTGCGGAAATTCATGAGCAGGTGAAAGCGAAACTCTGAGCCGCCCGGCGTTGCGGGCTCGACCCGGCGCCGGCTGCGCGGAGACATAGCCGGGCGTTCCCGCAGCAGGACAAGCGGTGCGCCGCGGGTTCAGCGCAAGAGGCGGGCGACGCAAGGCGGATTCAATTCGGCGCCGGCTGCGTGGAGACATCTGCAGGCGCTTTCGCAACGAACGGCGGACGGCGCATGCCAGGCGCTCACTTTCGTAGCGAACGGCAAGAGGCGGACAGCGGCGGTCGGTGCGCCTCGGGGCGGCCGGCTCAGGACAAGCGGTGCGCTACGGGTTCAGCGCAAGAGGCGGGCGACGCAAGGCGGGTTCAATTCGGCGCCGGCTGCGTGGAGACATCGCCGGGCGTTTCCGTAGCAAGACAAGCGGTGCGCCGCGGGCTTATTCCGGCTCCAGTAGCATGGAGAAATCGATGGCGCGCACGTTCTTGGTCAAGCCGCCCACGGAAATGCAATCAACGCCGGCGGCCGCCAGCGCCGGCACGTCGTCCAGGCTTATGCCGCCGGAGGCTTCCAGACGCGCCCGCCCCCGGTTCAGTTGCACGGCGCGGGCAACCTGCTCCACGGTGAAGTTGTCCAGCAACACGGCGTCGGCGCCGGCGGTGAGCGCTTCTTCCAGCTCCGCCTCGTTTTCCACCTCGACCATCGCCTGCTGACTTACTGACCGGGCCCACTCCAGGGCGGCCGTGAGCGAGCCGGCGGCGCGAATGTGATTCTCCTTGAGCAACACCGCGTCATACAGACCCATGCGATGATTTTTTCCGCCGCCGCACAATACCGCGTATTTCTGTGCCGAGCGCAACCCCGGCAGGGTTTTGCGCGTGTCCAGCAGCTGCGTTTTGGCATGCGCTAAGAGCGCGGCGTAGGCGCGGGTGAGCGTTGCCGTGCCGGACAGCAGCTGCAGGAAGTTGAGGGCGGTGCGCTCGCCGCTGAGCAAGGCCCGGGTGGAGCCGGTCAGTTCGCAGACCGCCTGCCCCGGCTGTACGGCGGCGCCGTCCTGGTGCAACCAGTCAACCCGGGTTTCCTGGTGCAGTTGTCTGAACACCTCGGTGAACCAGGGGGCGCCGCAGAGAATCGCCTCCTCGCGGCAGAGCACCTTGGCGCGGCTGACGGCGTCCGCCGGCGCCAGGGCGGCCGACAAGTCGCCGGTCCCCAGGTCCTCGTCAAGGGCCTGGCACACTACGTCGCCAACATCGAGAGGGATTCGCGGCTCGGTCATTGGCGTCCCCCGGGTCAGGCGGCGACCAGCCGCAACCCGGCGTTGATGTGGCGCTTGTCGGGTTGATAGTAGTTGCGAAACGTCGCCCCGTTCATGCCCGGCGCCGTGTAGCGGCTGCCGCCGCGCAAGGTGTAGTGGCCGTTGTTGAAGTAGGGGACGGAATAGCCCTCGTAGGGGTAGGGGCGAAACCCCCGGTAGGGATGAAATTCGTTGGCGCACCACTCCCAGCACTCCCCCGTCTGTTGCAGCAGTCCTGATTTTTGCGCCGTTTCCCACTCGTACTCGTGCGGCAGCCTGGCCCCGCACCAGGCGGCAAAGGCGCGAGCTTCAAAATGACTGATGCCGGACAAGACGCCGGCGCTGTCCAGGGCGTGTGCGCCCTGCAGTCCCACCCCGTACCAGTCTCCGTTGCGGTCCTGGCGCCAGTGGTGGGGGTGGGCGCAGCCCGTTGCCTGTCGCCAGCGCCGGCCGGGTTCGTCCCACAAGGACGGGTCCTCATAGCCGCCGTCCAGCATGAACTCCAGGTACTGGCCGTTGGCAACCGCTTTTTTGCTGATGCGAAAGCCCTCCAGGGAGCAGGTAAAACCGGGTTGTTCGTTGTCGTAGGCATGGGCCGCGCCGTCGTCGTGGCAACCGACCGGGTATTCGCCGGCTTCCACCGCGGCCGTGTCCAGCCGCATCGGGGTCGGTTGCAAGGGCTCGGGCGCATATTCCGGAGCGGCGCGTTCCAGGGACTCCAGGGCCCGCTGGCGCAACGCGTACAGGCACGTTTCAATGTGCTGTCCGTAGTGCCGGCTGAGAAAATGTATGAGAAACAGCCCCTCCAGCAACTCGTGGGGCGGTGTTTCAACAGTCAGCGCCTGCAAGTGACGGCGATTTTGCGCCTGGGACTGTTCCGCCTGGCGGCACAGGTTGTCCAGGCGGGGCAGGGCGCCGCCGCGGCGGGTCTTGGCGGACAGCTCCGGTATGTACAGGCGTTTCATCTCGGGCGCGATGGCCTCCTCGTCCAGCACTACCTCTCGAATCCAGTAGTTCTCGGTATAGACGCAATGGCCAAGGTGCCAGCCCAGGGGACTTAGGTCCGGATGGTACTGCCGCCGGTAGCCGTCACCGGCGGCGTCTTGCACCAGGGCCAGCAAGCGCCGCTGGCGCCCGGCAAGCTCGTTGACGGCCGTTGCCGCGTTCATTCTGTCGCTTTCATGGGTGCGTTCTCATGGGTGCGTTCGCAGGGGCGCGTTCACAGGGGCGCGTTCACAGGGCCAGGCGCTCCGTTGCGTCCGCGTTGGCAAACAGGCACGAATGGGGCGGCAAGGCCTGCCAGCGCTCATCGTGGGAAAAACGCTCGGAGGCGAGCAACAACCCTCGGGGAAAGCGCGGATGCTCGCTGGTGTAATACAGGGTCGGGCAGTCGGCGCCGTTCACCGCGTGCCGGCAACAGAAAAAATCGCGGCCGTCGGCGATGATCATGGTCATCATGGCGGGAGCGCCCGCCAGCAGGTCGCCCGCCTCGTTGCAACACCGGGCCAGCGCGTTTCGCGCCGAGCCTTCCCGCGCCAGGAAATGCCGGAACAGGGCAAACAGGTACTCGGAATCGGTGTTCCCCTGGATTTGCGCCTGGACGCCGGCATCGAGAAAACCGTGCAAGGCGGCCCGCGGCCCGTCATTGAAGCCGTCGATGCGGCCGTTGTGCAAGAACAAAAAGCGCCCGTGCGCAAACGGCTGGGTGTTGGCCTGGTTGACGGCCTGGCCGGGCGTGGCGCTGCGAATGCATGCCAGCCAGGTCTCGCCGGCAAGGGACCGGCCCAGCCCCGCCAGGTTGGAGTCAGCCCAGATGGGCAGGGTGCTGGCGTAAACGGCAGGTTCGTTGTCGTCGGGATACCAGCCGCAACCGAAGCCGTCCGCATTCAAGGTAGTGCCGGACAGCTCGCGGCATGCCCAGGATTGCCTGACCAGGCTGTGCGGCTCCTCGTTGAGCAGGCGCTCCAGGGGTAGTTTTGGGCCGTGATAGGCCGCCAGGCGACACATGTTGCACCAGGTCCTACGTGCTGTTTCCGTTGCTCCCGGGACGGGTGCGCCGCTTGGCGCCTTGCGAGCGCGCCCGCCACAGTCCTTCCTCGATCATCCATTTCCGCAGGGTCTCCTTGGATACCCGGCAACCGTGCTTTTCTGCGAGGATCCTGCTTGCCGCCGTGGGCTTGCAGTCCTGGTAGCGTTCCCGTACGAGCGTCATGATGGCGCGGCGCGTCTCGTCCGGAATCTTGTTGCCGGGCGCGCGCCCATAACGCTGTGACGCCAGTCCGGCAGGGCCCTCCTGCCGGTAGCGTTTCAATATCTGTCGTACCTGGCGCGCGCCCACGCCCAACAGTTGCGCCGCCTTTTTCTGACGCAACTCTTTACGCTCTACTCGCTGGACCACTTTCAGCCGGGCCCGGGCCTTTCGGTCCAGCCTGATCTCTTTCTCTGACATGACAGTTTCGCCGCGGTGTGCAAATACCGCCATAGTATGACAGAAAAAGGGGAGGTCTGGGCTTTGCTTTTACGCAACACTCTCCGGTTATTTACCCGGCGCCGAAAAATCAAGTACACTACGGGGCATGGTGGTGACCCTGGACAGCAAGTCGCAATGGCTGGAAAACGTGCGGCGCGTGCCCTCGCCCAACTGCGATGCGCGGCCGCCCGGCGCCGACGTGCAGTTGCTGGTCATCCACGGCATCAGCCTGCCGCCCGGGGAGTTTGGCACGCCCCACGTTGACCGCCTGTTCACCAACACCCTGGACCCGGCCGCGCATCCTTATTTCGAGCAGGCGGGGGCGGCGACCGTGTCCGCGCACTTGTTGATTGACCGCGCCGGGCGCATCACGCAGTATGTGCCGTTTGACAAGCGCGCCTGGCACGCCGGCCCCTCCGAGTTCAACGGCCGCCGCAACTGCAACGACTTTTCCATAGGCATTGAACTGGAAGGCGCCGACCATATCGCCTACGAGCAGGTTCAGTACCGGGTGCTGGCGGACGTCGTCAGGGCGTTGCGACAGGCCTGGCCGGGGCTGGACGAAGACAGCATCAGGGGACATTGCCACATCGCCCCGGGGCGGAAAACCGACCCCGGCCCGGCGTTTGAGTGGGGGCGGTTGCATGGGTTGCTGAGTATGGAGGGCGAGGCGGCATGAAGTCGCGAAGCGCCGCGCCGGCCGCGCCGTGTTCTGCCGGGTGCGGAGAGCAGGGTTGCCTGAGGCCGCGAGGCGCCGTGCCGGCCGTGTCGGGGGCGCCGTCCCCATGAGCCTGGTCGTAATGTTGATCGCCCTGGCGGTGGAGTTGCGTTTCGACGCCTGTGACCGTTACCGCAATCTGGGCTGGTTTGAGCGCTACGGCAACCGGCTGGAGGCGCGGCTGGGGCGCTTTGCGTTCTGGGACGGCGCCGGCGGCCTGCTGGTCGCGCTGGCCCTGCCGTTGGCGTTGCTGGGGCTGGCGGTGCACCTGGCGTTTGCCGTCCACCTCGCGCTGGGGCTGTTGCTGACCTTGCCGGCGTTGCTGTACTGCCTGGGGCCGTCGCTCAACGTGGTCGTTAGCAACTGCATCAGCGCCGTAGAAGCCGGCGCCGGTGATGATCTGGACCTGGATGCGGTGGCAACGGTCCTGCCGGCGGCCGCTACGGCCCGCGGCGACGCCGACGCCGTGGTGGGCGCACTCCTGTTCAAGTCCCACGAGGGCCTGTTTGCCGTGATGTTCTGGTTTTTCGTACTGGGGCCGGTGGGCGCCCTGCTGTATTGCCTGGCGGCCGACCTGGCGGTGCGCCATGAAAACGTTCGCGGCGGTTACGCCGACGCGGTGCGCGACTTGCACAAGTTGCTGATGTGGCCGTCGGCGCGCCTGCTGGCCCTGGGCTTCGCCATGAGCGGTAGCCTGGTGGACGGCTTGGCAGGCTGGCGCGAGGCGCCGGGCGACAGCCTGGCGGCCAGTCGTCGGGTCATCACCGCCGCCGGGCTGGGCGCGTTGCGCCATTCTCTCGACGAGGCGGAAGACGCGGGCGACGCCCGGCAGGTGTTTATCGCCCGTCTTCGCGAGACCCTGGGGCTGGTGAACCGCAGCCTGGTGGTGTGGCTGATCGTGCTGGGCCTCCTGGCGCTGGGCGGATTGCTGGGCTGACCCACGGGCAGGGAGCGTCACCGACCCAGCAAGAAACCGGTCTCGGCGCACTTGTTGTAACGCAGTTGCGTCCGGCTTGTTGAGAGCGCCCCCGCCTCAGCAGGAGGCCAGGTACTGCTGGACTCGAACCAGGCGCTTCTCGCCGTTGCGGCACACCAGCACGGAATCGCCGGCGTACCAGTCGCCCAGGATGATGCGGCGCATGGACTGCCCGTTCATCTCGAACAGGTGGAACCCCGGGCGGTGGGTGTGGCCGTGAATAATCTCGGCGACCTTGTGCCGGGCCAGGGCCCGCTCCAGGGCCTGCTGGTTCACATCCGCCAGCCGCGCCGGTCCCGGCCGGGTTCTTTTTTTTACCTGGAATTGCAAGCCGTGGGTCAGCCAGGCGCGCAACCCCAGGGGCAGAGAAAGGTACAGCCGGCGCACCCAGGGGCGCTCCATCCAGCGGCGATACAGCTGGTATTTGCGGTCCTCGGTGCACAGCAAGTCGCCGTGCATGATCAGCGTCTTGTTCCCGTCGATGTCGATGACGGTTTCATCGTCCAGCAGGCGGCAACCGGTGAGGGCGGAAAAGCCGGCGCCCAACATCAGGTCCCGGTTGCCGCGCACCAGGAACACCCGCTCGTTGTGCCGGCAACAGTTGCGCAACACCTCGATGATTTCCTCGGCGGGCGGGGTGCGGTCGTCATCGCCCAGCCACAGCTTGTCAAACAGGTCGCCTAATATGTAAACCGCCCGGGCGCGCCGCGCCGGCCCGTCGAACAGCTTCCTGAACAGGCGCATCTTGGCGGGGCGGTGCGGCGACAAGTGCAGGTCTGATACCAGCAGGGTGTCCGTCATCGGGGTTGCCGGGCGCTGGGGCGCGAAGAAAGTTTTTGGGGGCGCGTTCGCACGTTGTCTCCAAATCTGCCATAATAGCAGTTTTCTTTATGCGCCGTTCCCTTGACTCCCTGCGGGTTTTCGCCGCAACCGCCGTTTTTGCGCCATGCCGACCATCTACAACTCGCTAACGCGCAGGAAAGAAGAGCTCGCGCCCATCGAACCGGGCAAGGTGCGCCTCTACGTGTGCGGCATCACCGTGTACGACTACTGCCATATCGGCCATGCCCGCATGATCCTGGTGTTTGACATGGTGGTGCGCTACCTGCGCTTTCGCGGCTACGAGGTGACCTACGTGCGCAACATCACCGACATAGACGACAAGATCATTGGACGCGCCCGGGAAAACGGCGAGACCCTGGAGCAACTGACCGGGCGTTTCATCCGGGCCATGAACGAGGATTTTGCCGCGCTGGGCGTTGCCGCTCCCGACGCGGAGCCGCGGGCGACTGCCCATATTGAGCAGGTCGTCGAGATGATCCAGCGGCTGGCGGACAACGGCTATGCCTACCCTGCGGACAACGGCGATGTGTTTTACGACGTCAGCGCTTTTGCCGGGTACGGGCGCCTGTCCGGCAGGAACACCGACGAGTTGCGGGCCGGCGTTCGGGTGGACGTGCAAGAAGCCAAGGACGATCCGCTGGATTTCGCCCTGTGGAAGGCGGCAAAGCCGGGCGAACCGGGCTGGGATTCGCCCTGGGGACGGGGGCGTCCCGGCTGGCACATAGAATGTTCCGCCATGTCCACCCACTGCCTGGGCGCGGACTTTGACATTCACGGCGGCGGCCAGGACCTGTTGTTCCCCCACCACGAGAACGAGCTGGCGCAAAGTTGCGGCGCCGGCAGCAAAAAGTTTGTGAACGTCTGGATGCACAACGGCTTCGTGCGGGTGGACGATGCAAAAATGTCCAAGTCCCAGGGCAACTTCTTCACCATTCGGGAGGTCATAGAGCAGTACCCGCCGGAGGTAATCCGCTTTTTCATCTTCTCCAGCCACTACCGCAGCCCCCTGAACTACTCTGATCAGCACCTGGAAGAGGCGCGGGCGGGGCTTACGCGGCTGTATACGGCGATGCGGGACCTGGACTCCGGGTGCGGCGCGGTGCTGCCCGACTACCGGCAACGGTTTGAACAGGCCATGGACGATGACTTCAACACCCGTGCGGCGGTGACGCTGTTGCACGAAATAGCCGGCGAGATCAACCGGCAGGAGGACAAGACGGCGCCGCGAGCGGCAGACCTGGGCAAGACCCTGAAGGAGCTGGGCGGCGTGCTGGGCCTGTTGCAGTTGTCCGCCGCCGACTTTCTGCACGGCGCCGGGGCGGCAACGGCCGTTTCCGCAGAAGAAATCGAGGCGCTGATCGCGGCGCGGGAACAAGCGCGGCAAAAGAAGGACTACGCCGCCGCAGACCGCATTCGCGCCGACCTGGCCGAGAAGGGCATCGTCCTGGAAGACGGCGCTAACGGCGCCGCCGCCTCCTGGCGCCGCCATTGACCTGGCGAGTTATTTTGCGTGAGAACGCGGCGGCGCACGGTTGCTCCCCTGGCGCAGGATATTTTGCGCGATAACGCGCAAGCGCACGATTACTCCCCTGGCGCAGGATATTTTGCGTGAGAACGCGGCGGCGCACGGTTGCTCCCCTGGCGACGGGATTTTGCGTGAGAACGCGGCGGCGCACGGCTGAACAAAGGAGGTGTACAGGTAGTACATCGACTGCAGTGAAGTCGTCGCGCCAACAAAGTTATCGCGCAAAAGAACAAGCCAGGTTCCTGGCGACGGGATTTTGCGTGAGAACGCGGCGGCGCACGGCTGAACAAAGGAGGTGTACAGGTAGTACATCGACTGCAGTGAAGTCGTCGCGC
>CAZDXS010000144.1:0-8125 GCA_964509455.1 uncultured Enterobacteriaceae bacterium
GTCCCGGGGCGGGCGTCGGGGGGCAACAGGAACAGGGACTCCGCCTCTTCCGCCAGCCCCAGCTCCGCCGCAGAGCAGAGCATGCCCGATGATTTTATGCCGCGCAGCTTCACTTCCTTGATGGCGGCGCCGCCCGGCAACGCGGCGCCCGTCCCGAGGTACGGGTAGCAACGGCCCGGCACAACGCCGGGCGCACCGGTGACCACGGTCACCGGCTCTCCTTCGTCTTTTTTCACGGTGCAGACCACCAGCCGGTCCGCCGCCGGGTGTTTTTCCACGGTCTCGACCCGTCCCGCCACTATCTCCCGCAGGTCCGGCGCTACCGGCGCCACGGCCTCCACCTCCAGGCCCGCCAGGGTGAGTTGCTCCGCTAGGGCTTTCGCGGCGATGCCGGGGTTCACCCACTCACGCAGCCACTGCTCGCTGAACTTCATAAGGCGCCTGCCGGGGCGGGCGCCGTGGAAAGCGCCGCCGGGTGTTTTTCCACGGTCTGGCCGCGTCCCGCCGCCAGGTCCCGCAGGTCCGGCGCCGTCGGCGTCGCGGCCTCCGCCCCCAGGCCCGCCAGGGTGAGTTGCTCCGCCAGGGCTTTCGCGGCGATGCCGGGGTTCACCCACTCACGCAGCCACTGCTCGCTGAACTTCATAACGCACCGGCCGGGGCGGCGGGCGCCGTGGAAAGCGCCGCCGAGTGTTTTTCCACGGTCTGGCCGCGTCCCGCCGCCAGGTCCCGCGGGTCCGCCGCCGCGGCCTCCGCCCCCAGGCCCGCCAGGGTGAGTTGCTCCGCCAGGGCTTTCGCGGCAACCGCCGCCTCAGTTGAACTGTTGCAGAAAACGCAGATCATTGTCGAAGAAAACCCGAATGTCGTCGATGCCGTATTTCAGCATGGCAATACGCTCTACGCCCATGCCAAACGCAAATCCCGAGTGCCTGCGGCTGTCTATGCCCACGTTCTGCAACACCGCCGGGTGCACCATACCGCACCCCAGGATCTCCAGCCAGCCGTTCTCGCCCAGAATGTCCACCTCCGCCGAAGGCTCGGTGAACGGGAAGTAGGAGGGGCGAAAGCGGGCGTCGACGTCCGCGCCGAACATGCGGCGCACGAACTCTTGCAAGAGACCTTTCAAGTGGGCGAAAGTAACGCCCTCGTCCACCATGACGCCCTCCACCTGGTGGAACATGGGGGTGTGGGTGACGTCGGAGTCGCAACGATACACCCGCCCGGGCGCGATGACCCGAATGGGCGGGCGGCGCTCTTTCATGTAGCGGATTTGCACGTTGGAGGTGTGCGTGCGCAACAACATGCCGTTGTCGCAGTAGAACGTGTCGTGCATGGCCCGGGCCGGGTGATGCGGCGGAATGTTCAGGGCCTCGAAGTTGTGGTAGTCGTCCTCGATCTCGGGGCCGTCCGCAACAGCGAACCCGGCCTCGATGAACAGGCGTTCGATTTCTTGCAACACCAGGGTGACCGGGTGCAGGCCGCCGCCGCGCTGCCCGCGCCCCGGCAACGTCACGTCCAGTTTCTCGGCGGCGAGTTGCCGGGACAGTTGTTGCTCTTGCAACGCGGCGCGGCGTTGCGCGACGGCTTCTTGCACCCGGTCCCGGGCCTGGTTGACGGCCTGGCCCGCGGCCGGACGCTGCGCCGCGGGCAGGCTGCCCAGCTGTTTTAGTTGCCGGGTGATCTCCCCTTTCTTGCCCAGGTAACGAACCCGCGCCGCGTCCAGGACGTCCTCGGCGGCGGCCGCGGCGACCTCCTCCAGGGCCTGTTTCAGCAACTCGTCTAATTCAGACATGGGCGGGGAGGGAAGCAAGGTTGCCGCCGGGCGCCGGCCGCGAAAAGCGGAACGCCGGCCGCGGGAAGCGGAACGCCGGCCGCAGGAAGCGGAACGCCGACCGCAGGAAGCGGAGCGCCGACCGCAAGAGGCGAGGCACCGGCCGCGAAAAGCGGGACAGCGGCCGCAAGAGACATGGCGTCAGCCGCAGGAAACGAGGCATCGGCCGCGAAAAGCGGGCCAGCGGCCGCAAGAGACAGGGCATCGGCCGCAGGAAGCGAGACACCGGCCGCGAAAAGCGGGATGCCGGCCGCAGGAGGCGGGGCGCCGACTGCGAAAAGCGAGGCGCCGACTGCGAAAAGCGGAGTGCCGACCGCAAGAAGCGGGGCACCGGACGCGGGAGACGAGACACCGGCCGCGAAAAGCGGGACGCGGGACGCCGGCCGCGGGAAGCGAGACAGCGGGCGCAAGGGACCAGGCGCCAACCGCAGGAAGCGGGACGCCGGAAGCCTGGGCGTCCCGGCGCTCATTCAGGTCTGCCGCCCGGCCTGCCGCGCCAGTTGCGCGAACGCATTCTTGTCGTTTACGGCAAGCTCCGCCAGTATTTTCCGGTCCACCTGTATGTCCGCCCGGCGCAACCCGTCCATCAGGCGGCTGTAGGACATGCCGTGCGTCCGGGCCGCGGCGTTGATGCGGGTAATCCACAGGGCGCGAAACTCGCGCTTGCGGCGGCGGCGGTCCCGGTAGGCGTACTGGCCGGCCTTGGTGACCGCCTGCCGGGCGACGCGGTAAATGTTCTTGCGGCGGCCGCGATAACCCTTGGCCTGGGCAATGACTTTCTTGTGTCGGGCGCGGGCGACAACGCCGCGCTTTATTCTGGGCATGGCTCGCTCCTCCCTCAGACGTAGGGCAACAACTGCGCCAGCAGTTTTTTATCGCTGCCGGCCACCAGTTTCGTGGAGCGCAACCGCCTGAGCCGCTTGGTGCTTTTCTTGGTCAGGATGTGATTGCGGTGAGACTGCCGGTGTCGGTAACGACCCGAGGCAGTGCGGCTGAAGCGCTTGGCCGCGCCGCGGTTTGTTTTCATTTTTGGCATTGCTGTCAGTCAGACTGTCGTTCAAAACAAGGCAACGCGCCGCCCGGCGCGGCGTTCGCAACAAGGAACTTCGCGGTCGCGCGGTGCGCAAAATCATCGCCCCCGCCCTCTTGCCGGGAACGGCAGGCGCGGGACGCACATTATAACCGAATCAGCGGCGCGGCGCCAGCACCATTACCATCAGGCGGCCCTCCATCTTGGGGCGCTGCTCCACATCCGCCTGCTCCGCCACGTCCTCCTCGATGCGTTGCAACATCTCGCCGCCCAGCTCCTGGTGGGCCATCTCGCGGCCGCGAAAACGCAGGGTGACTTTCACCTTGTCGCCGTTTTCCAGGAAGCGGCTGATGTTTTTCATCTTCACGTCGTAGTCGCCCTGGTCCGTGCCGGGGCGAAACTTGACCTCCTTGACGTGGATCTGTTTCTGTTTCTTGCGCGCGGCGTGCCGCTTCTTGTTCTGCTCGAACATGAACTTGCCGAAGTCCATGATGCGGCACACCGGCGGCTCCGCGTTAGGCACAATTTCAACCAGGTCCAGGTCGACGGCGCCGGCCTGCTCCATGGCGCTGTCCAATGCCACGATACCCACCTGGTCTCCGTTCGCGTCGATCAACCTGATCTCGGCGGCGGTAATCTCGCCGTTTACGCGATTCTGCTTTTTGAGCGCTATCTCATTCCTCCTGTTGACGCCCGGCCCGGTGCGCCTGCTCTTCACGCAAGCGTCCGGTGAAATCCGCCAACGACATCACCCCCAGGTCGGCGCCGCCGCGAGTGCGGACCGCCACCTGGTTGTTTTCCTCCTCACGGGCGCCAATAATCAACTGGTATGGTATTCGTTGCATTGCATGCTCGCGAATCTTAAGGCTAATCGTTTCATTTCGCAAGTCGGTTATGACTCGCCAGCCCTGCTGCTTCATCGCGTCCGCCAGGGAGCGGGCATGGGCGGCCTGGCGCTCCGTAATGGACGCGATGACCACCTGCACCGGCGCCAGCCACAACGGCAGCGAACCCGCGTAATGCTCAATGATAATGCCGATAAACCGCTCCAGGGAGCCCAGGATGGCGCGGTGCAGCATCACCGGCGCCTGTTTTTCGCTGTTCTCGTCCACGTAGCGCGCGTCCAGGCGCCCGGGCATGGAAAAATCCGCCTGCACGGTGCCGCACTGCCAGGTCCTGCCGATGCTGTCTTGCAAGGAAAAATCAATCTTGGGGCCGTAAAACGCGCCTTCGCCCGGTTGCAGCTCCCAGGGCGCGCCGCGCGCGTTGAGGGCTTGCTCCAAGGCCTGCTCCGCCTTGTCCCAGGCGGCGTCGTCGCCCACGCGGTTCGCCGGGCGGGTGGACAACTTCATAATCACGTCCTCGAAGCCGAAGTCGCCGTACACCTCGAACAGCAGGTCGATGAAATCCGCCACCTCGGATTGAATCTGCGCCTCGGTGCAGAAAATATGGGCGTCGTCCTGGGTGAACGCCCGCACCCGCATCAATCCGTGCAAGGTGCCGGAGGCCTCGTTGCGATGGCAGGAGCCGAACTCGGAATAGCGCAGGGGCAAGTCCCGGTAACTTTTCAGGCCCTGGTTGAACACCTGCACGTGGCCGGGGCAGTTCATGGGCTTGACGGCGTACTCCCGGTTCTCCGAGGCGGTGGTGAACATGTTTTCCTGGAACTTGTCCCAGTGGCCGGATTTTTCCCACAGGCGACGGTCGACAACCTGCGGCGTGTTGATTTCCTGGTAGCCGCGCTCCGCCAGTTGCCCCCGAACATAGTCCCGCACCAGGTTGTACAGCGTCCAGCCCCGGGGGTGCCAGAACACCATCCCCGGCGCTTCTTCCTGAAAGTGAAACAGGTTCTGGCGGCGCGCCAGCTTGCGGTGGTCGCGCTTTTCCGCCTCTTCCAGGCGGCGCAGGTACTGCTTCATGGACTTCTTGTCCGGCCAGGCGGTGCCGTAAATCCGTTGCAACATTTCGTTGTCGGAGTCGCCGCGCCAGTACGCCCCCGCCAGCCCGGTCAGCTTGAAGGCGACAAGCCTGCCGGTGTCGGGCACGTGGGGGCCGCGACACAGGTCGATGAAGTCGCCCTGGCGATACAGGGACAGCTCCTCGTCGGCGGGAATGTCCTCGATGATTTGCGCCTTGTACTCCTCGCCCATCTCCCGAAACAGGGCAACGGCCTGGTCGCGCGGCAGCACCGAGCGGCTGACTTCCAGTTGCTGTTGCGCCAGCTCCTCCATTTTTCGCTCTATGGCCGCTAAGTCTTCCGGCGTGAACGACTGCTCGCAGGCGAAGTCGTAGTAAAAACCGTTCTCGATGACGGGCCCGATGGTCACCTGCGCCTGGGGGAACAGCGACTTCACCGCCTGCGCCATCAGGTGGGCGCAGGAATGTCGCAACACCTGCAAGCCCTCCTCGTCCTTGCCGGTGATAAGGCGCAACTGGGCGTCGTCCGAGATCAGCCGCGCGGCGTCCACCAGCTCGCCGTTCACCTGGGCGGCCAGGGTCGCCCGGGCCAGGCCGGGACCTATGTCCGCGGCCACGTCCAGGGCGGACAGCGGTTGCTCGTAATGACGTTGACTGCCGTCAGGCAGGGTAATAACCGGCATATTGCTCTCGTTAACAGCGGCGGCGCGCCCGCAACGGGTCGCGCGTCAAGGAGAAACGGGGGCGTAACGACCTGCGCCCGCGCGCCGCCGCTGCGACCACCGGGGGCCGCGGCTTGCGAACAACGCGGGGCAATGCCTGGTAGGCGCGATTGGATTCGAACCAACGACCCCTACCGTGTCGAGGTAGTGCTCTAACCAACTGAGCTACGCGCCTGTGTGCATGCATTCAATGTCCCGCCATGGTCTCCATTGCGATCAAGGATGCCAGCATACAACAAAACGGAATGGAAGTCACGAATTATTTTGCAACGGAAATTGTTCCGGGGCTTTGCCGCAGCGGCGCCGGCGGCAGAACGGGGTGAACGTTGTGCGCCCGGGGGCGGCGCAACGCGAGCGACGCGGGCAAGCGCGGCGCGGGCAAGCGCGGTGCGCGGCGGCAAGATGACGACGGCAGGCAGGCGGCGGCAAGCGCGGTGCGGACCGGCGCGATGTGAACGGCGGATGGGCAGGGCGCACCACTACGGATCGAACTTGAAATTCGCGGCGGACAGGGCGCCGGGCGCAACGCCCCGCAACACGACCCGGCCGCCGCCCTGGCCGGTCAAGTCGATGACGGCGCCGTCCGGGCCGGCCTCAATGACCAGGTCGGCGAAAGACCGGGCGCCGAAACCGACGCCCAGATGGACGATATCCTCACCCCCCGTGAAATCGGCGATAACGTCAACGGCGGCGCCGTCGGCGGGGAAAAACGAAAAAACGTCCGCGCCGCCGCCGCCGCGCAGCTGGTCATTGCCGGCGCCGCCCGCCAGGCGGTCCGCGCCGTCCAGCCCGGACAGGGCGTTGTCCCCGGCATCGCCGACCAGCACATCGGCAAACGCCGAGCCCCAGACGCGCTCCATGTTCGCTATGACGTCGCCTTCTGCATCGCCCCCTGTCCCCGTCCCCGCGGCGAGGTCGACCTGCACGCCCGCCGGCGAGTCCCCGTAATCCAGGACGTCCGCGCCGGCGCCGCCGTCAATAACATCCGCGCCCGCACCGCCATGCAACCGGTCGTCGCCGGCGCCGCCCGCCAGGCGATCTGCGCCGTCCTTGCCGTATAACCGGTTAGGCCCCTCATCCCCAAGAAGCACGTCGGCAAACGCCGAACCCAGGACGCGCTCCATGGCGGCGATGACGTCGCCCTCGGCATCGCCTCCCGTCCCCATACCCGCTTCCAGGTTCACTTGCACCCCCGCCGGCGACAACCTGTAATCCAGGACGTCCGCGCCGCCGCCGCCGTCCATAACATCGGCGCCCGCGCCGCCATGCAACCGGTCATTACCGGCGCCCCCCTCCAGACGGTCCGCGCCGCCCTGTCCGTACAGGGAGTTGTCTCCGGCATCGCCGCCCAGCACATCGGCAAACGCCGAGCCCCAGACACGCTCCACGTTCGCTATGACGGCGCCTTCGGCATCGCCCCCCGTCCCCGTGCCGGCGGCGAGATCGACCTGCACTCCAGCCGGCGAGTCCCCGTAATCCAGGACGTCCGTACCGGCGCCGCCGTCCATAACATCCGCGCCGGCGCCGCCATGCAACCGGTCATCACCGGCGCCGCCCGCCAGACGGTCCGCCCCGTCCCTGCCGTACAACCGGTTACGCCCCTTATCGCCAACAAGCACGTCGTCAAACGCCGAACCCAAGACGCGCTCCATGCCGGCGATGACGTCGCCCTCGGCATCGCCCCCCGTCCCCGTACCCGCCGCCAGGTTGACTTGCACTCCCGCCGGCGACGACCTGTAATCCAGCGCGTCATCGCCGGCGCCGCCGTACAATCGGTCCGCTCCGGCTTGCCCCGCCAGGCGATCATCGCCCGGGCCGCCGCGCAACGCGTCGGCGCCCGGGCCGCCGCGCAACCGATCATTGCCGGCGCCGCCCTCCAGACGGTCCGCGCCGTCCCGCCCAGACAGGGAGTTGTCCCCGGCATCGCCGACCAGCGCATCATCAAACGCTGATCCCAGAATGCGCTCCATGTTCGTTATGACGTCCCCCTTCGCATCGCCCCCCGCTCCCGTTCCGGCCGCCAGGTTCACTTGCACTCCCGCCGGCGAATCCCCGTAATCCAGGACGTCCGCGCCGCCGCCGCCGTCCATAACATCCGCGCCCGCGCCGCCATGCAACCGGTCATCCCCGGCGCCGCCGTCCATAAGGTCGGCATCCGCGCCGCCATGCAACTGGTCATTGCCGGCGCCGCCCGCCAGGCGGTCCGCGCCGTCCAATCCGTATAGCCGGTTACGCCCCTTATCGCCAACAAGCACGTCGTCAAACGCTGATCCCCAGACGCGCTCCATGTTCGTTATGACGTCCCCCTCTGCGTCGCCCCCCGCACCCGTACCCGCGGCGAGATCGACCTGCACCCCCGTCGGCGAGTCCCCGTAATCCAGGACGTCCGCGCCGGCGCCGCCGTCAATAACATCCGCGCCCGCGCCGCCGCGCAGCCGGTCATCGCCGGCGCCGCCCGCCAGGCGATCTGCGCCGTCCTTGCCGTACAACCGGTTATGCCCCTCATCCCCGACAAGCACATCAGCAAACGCCGAGCCCAGGACGCGCTCCATGGCGGCGATGACGTCCCCCTCTGCATCGCCCCCTGTCCCCGTGCCGGCGGCGAGATCGACCTGCACCCCCGCCGGC
>CAZDXS010000145.1:0-2301 GCA_964509455.1 uncultured Enterobacteriaceae bacterium
CCGCCCGCCGCGCCGCGCACCCGCCCCCGGTGCTCGCCTCACGCCTGCTCGCCCCCCGCGCTCGTCGCCCGTCGCGCCGCGCACCCCTGAATCTCGCGTTTGGCGCCCTGCGCTCGTCGCCGCTCGTCGGCCGCCGCGCCGTGCGCCCCTGCCTCTCGCGTTTGGCGCCCGTCGCGCCGCGCACTTGGCGCCGTGCTTTCGCCCCTGCCGCGCCGCGCACTTGTCGCCCGCCGCGCCGTGTGCGCCGCACTTGGCCCCGGTCCGCGCCCCCGGTGCTCGCCTCACACTTGCCCGCGCCCCGCGCTCGTTGCCCGCCGCGCCAGGCGCAAGGATTATTGCCGAAAACGGCCAATCTTTGTTACTATGCCGTTGTTATCGTTGCCCAGTCAGACCCGTTCCCGTGAACAAAACGCTCCCCCGCATCAAACTCCCCGCCTGGGTTGCCCGGATGATCGTCCCCGCCCTGGGCAAGGTGCGCCGGTCCATCACCCCGGGCGTCGCGGCCGTCCTGGTCCTGCTGATATTCCTCCTGGCGTCCTCGGTAAAGATCTTGCACTTCAACAACCGCCACATCGCTACCGGAATCAGCGATGAATACCTTACGCTGTACCAGGGCGTCAAGTATTTGAACCCGCTGGGCGAGCCCAACGACAACTACACGGGGGGCGAGACCACTCGCTGGTTCGCCCGGTTGCTTTTTCCCGGAGGGATTTACTACATGAATAGTCGCCTGGGCGGCGTGGCATGGGTGTTTTCCACCTTGAACAGCGGGGTTGCCTATCTCGAAGAGCATTACAGGCTGAGGGAGAATCTAACAAGAGCGGAGCACATGACCACTGTCCGCAACAACCCCGGCGTTCAGGATTTTGTTTTCTTCATGCGCGTTTCTTTTGGGTTGCTGGCCGTTGCCGCTTGTTGCCTGGCGTTGTGGGCCCTGTCCCGCCGTTTTCACCCGGCGGCGGCCGCCGCGTACGGCGCCCTGATTTTGAACAGTAGCCCCGCCGGCTACAATGGGTACATCGACACCATCGTATTCGGTCATTTCCACAAGTTTTACGGGGAGGTGACGCTGTTCCTGCTGTTCAACCTGGCGGTGTTTCTCTGTTTACAACGGGGCGCGTCGTACCGGCGGGTCGCCTACTCGGGCGTCCTGGCCGCCGCCGCCCTTTCCACCAAGCTGATGGGCGTTGTCATCGCCGCGCCCCTGTTCATCTATGCCGCGTTCGCCAGGCCCAAGCGCGGCGAGCGGCTGAAACTGCGCGTAGAAGTGTTTTTCCTGTGTTTTGCGGCGGCCATGTTCCTCATCCATCTTAACGCGTTTTCCATTGAGGAGATCGTGCACGATACGATGTGGGATGTTTTCCACTACAAAAGCGGCGATTCGGGGATTCCAGCGCCGGGCGGCAGCGACTTTTTCTGGTTGCTCATGCGGGACGCCGGCTGGTTCGTCATGCCCTTGTTCCTAGTTGCCCTGCTGTGGCTGGCAAGAGCGCCCAAGCTCGCGCTGGCGCCGGCATACGTGCTGGGCGCGGGCGTCATTGCTTCCTTTGCGTCCCTGCTGGACGCCTCCTGGTACCTGCCGCGCAATGCCTCTTTTCTGTATGTTGCAATGAGTTTCATCATTGCCCTGGCCGTCGGCGACCTGATGAAGAAGACCCTGGCGCACAAGTCAACCGCCCGGCTTTGCGCGTCCCTGGGCCTGGGTCTGGCGCTGGCGGCAAGCGCCCTGTCCCTCGCCGGCAACCTGCCCTCTGCGGGCGACACTCTCTTTACGAAGAAACAAAGGCACGCCGCGGCTTGCAAAAACATCGGCGCGTTCGGGTTGACGGCGGCCGAGTTGCGGCGCTTGCGGGAAACTGCCCGCGGCGGCGTTACCGCGCTCCCCGGGATACGCGCGCCGTTCAAGGTTCAGGCGGATGTTTACGCTCCTTTCTGGGTGGTAAGGCGGCTGTTGGGCGGGAACAAACCGGTGGTGCTTGCCGAGGAATATCATAAAAAGTGGCAACAACAATACGATTGCCTGGTCGTGCGCCGGGACGGACATGCCAAGCAACTGACGAATCACTTCGCTCCGCACCATTACCGGCTCGAGGGCGGCCGGGTGTATAAGCTCAAACACATCTGTCGTTTTTTCCACAAGGAGAAATAACCATGCAAATCCACCGTTTGGGCTACCGCATAAAAGGGTTTTACAGGCTTGCCCGGTTAGGGCAAAGTACGCCCATGAACAAGACAGCCCAAAAACGACTCGAGATACTCAACTTCTGGGGGCGCCACGGCGCCGATGCGGCCGTGGAAGCG
>CAZDXS010000146.1:0-8058 GCA_964509455.1 uncultured Enterobacteriaceae bacterium
CCCCCGCGCGCCCTGCCGGGCACCACCCCGCCCTCAACGTCCCCGTGCGCGCAGGGACTGCACACTGAAGTCCGTCGTGCGGAAATCCTGCGCCGCGGCCAGTGCCTTGAACTGCAAGGTGGTGCAACGCATGGCTTGCAGGTCGATCATGACCGCCGCGTCTATGACGGCCGCCCCGGAGCCGTGATTGGCGAGGTGATGACTGTCGGGATGGGCGTAGGCGCCAATGGCGACTTTCCAGAGACGGCCCGACCGGTCGAACAGTCTCCCGTACGCGGGCAACATGGTCTGGGCGTCCACGTAATAGCGGCGCTTCGACAAGGGGTGCTGTTTCCAGCGAGGCTCGGCCTCCAGGATATAGGCCTTGCGCGCGTGCCAGGTCACGTTCGGAAAACAACTCCCCTTGCCGTGAAAGCCCACGAAACGATAGCCGTCCGCGCCGGCCGCCGCCTCCAGGGATTGCCGCTCGTGGTTGAAAAAAGGCAACAGCGTCCAGGCGACTCCCCGGTAGGTCCAACGCTGGTCCATGATGCGGCCGTTATAACCCAGAAAGTCCTCTATCATGATGTCGCTGCCCAGGAATGCGTCCGTGGTCTGGCCCGACGCCAGGCGCCGCACGCGCCGCTGGCCGGCCAGGTACAGCCAGGTCTGTTGCGGCCGGGTGTCGTCCGCCAGGCGTTGCACCAGCAGTTGCGTGCCGCGCAGGTCCGGCGGCGCCAGCGCCCGCAGATACAGGGCGCTGTAGATCTGCGACGGGTTCTCCCCCGGACCCGGCGCCTGCTGACGCCGGTACATAAACCGCATCGAGGCGGCATGGAAAGACAGCCGCCGTTCCACCTTGTCGGTGCGCATGTTGCGGTACTGCCAGTGAAAAGCCGGCACGACGCCGCTGTCAGGGGTGTGGGTGTAACGCAGGTTCCATGCCAGCTTGTCGCCGGCCCGGGGGTCGTCCGGCCGCGGCGCCCGGGGAAACGGCCGCCCGGCCGCGTAATCGTGCAAGACCCCTGGTTGTTCCCCAAGGGCGGGGCGGTCCAGGTAACGCCGGGACGCTTCTACGTAGTCCGGATGCACGGCAAAGTCCAGGGGCGGCCCCGTGGTGATGGTCAGGAAACCGTCCGTCACCAGCTCCCCCAGTCCCGGCGCCAGCACATCTCGAAAAGAGGTTGCGTTCGCGGCGGTGATGACCGTGCCGGGGGCGGGATTGCGCAACGCCGCCGCGTTCAGATCCATGGCGAATGACTGCTCGATGACGTCCGCAACCGCACCGGGGACGACCAGCAGGCCAGCGAACAGTACCAAGCGGCGCACCGCCCTGCCGTCAGTGCCCTCGTACACGCAAACCCCCGTGCACCTTACTTGCCGTTGCGCCGGGGATGCCCGGCACGCGCCGCTTCAGCACGGCTTGCGGAGATCTTCCGCTTCAAGCCGGCGCGCGGCCCGGTAGGCCGCCGGGCTCTGGGCATCCGGTACTTCTCCACGGCGACTTGCCGCCGCGCCGGGGACGGCCGGCAGGCAGGCAAACAGGAACAGGCAAAGCACCGCGCCACTGTGCGTCGCCGCGGTGCCGCGCCGCCCGGCCGTCAGCACCCTCGTACACGCACCCCCCGCGCACCTTGCCTGCCGCTGCGCCGGGAACGGCCGGCAGGCAAGCAAACAGGACCAAGCGACGCACCGCGGCGCTGGATGCCGCCGCTGTGCCGGGCGGCACTGCCCTGCCGTCAGTGCCCTCGTACACGCACCCCCCGCGCACCTTGCCTGCCGCCGCCGCGCCGGGGATGCTCAGCAGGCAAGCAAACAGGACCAGGCGGCGCATCGCCGTGCCGCTTCAGCGCGGCTTGCGGGGTTTTTCCGACTCAAGCCGGCGCGCGGCCCGGTAGGCCGCCGGGCTCTGGGCGTTTCGGTACTTCTCCACGGCGGCCTTGCGGTCCAGGGGGACCGGCGCAGCCGACGCCGGCGGCGACGCCAGCTCCGCCGGGTAGCACCCCATGGACTGCTTCGCCGGGTCCGTGTTGGTCCGCTTTGAAAACTGGCGGCGGTTGGTCTTCGGCGCCTGGATAATGTTGCCGTCTGCGTCCGAATCCAGGTCCCACCACCATTTCTTCACCGGGTTAATCAGGCCGTTGCCCGCCTTGTCGTCCAGCCGCGCCAGCCAGCGGCGGGTGAACGGCAGGTGCATGGCCGCCCACAGAAACGGCTTCTCCGCCAGCACCCCTTCCATGTTCCAGGGACAGGTCTTCATGCAACGCCCGCACATGGAGCCGCCCGGATTGGTGATGCGGTAGCGGGCGCACTTCTCCGCGTCCGGCTTCCAGGTCTCGTAGCCGTTGAACATGATCTTGGGGCCGTAGGGGATCGCCTGGCACGGGCATTCCCGGGCGCACTTGGAGCATTTTTCGCAAAAGTCCTGCAAGCCGAAATCGATGGGGCGATCCGGCGCCAGCGGCATGTCGGTGGTGATGACGCCCGACTTGAACCGGGGACCCACGTAGGGGTTCAGCACCAGCTCGCCGATGCGGCTCATCTCGCCCAGCCCGGCCTCCAGGATGATGGGGATGTGCAACACGTCCTGGTCCATGACGCTGTGGCCGCGGGCCGAGTATCCCAGGGAGCGGATATGGTTGCCGACAATGCCGCCTATCAGTTGCGCCCGCAGGTAGGCGCGCATGCTCTGGGCGCCGCTGATCCAGTCGTCGCCGCTGGCGCCCTCCATGGTCTCGTAACCCTGGTCCACCAGGACGGCGATGCCGTACTTGTGATAGGGCTTGATCTCGGAGCCGTCGGCGTCATGGGAATACCAGGCGTACTCCGGCAACTCGCAGACGCCCACCATGTCGGCGCCCAGGTAATACAGGGCGGCTTTGACCGCCGCCGCGTTTTTCTCCGGGTCGTCCGTGCCGGGCGCCGGCTGGGCCGCCTCCTTGCCGTACTGCAAGGGAACCATGGCGCCCAGCGGCGGCACCATGGCATGACCGTACGGCGACTTGGTAATCATGCGAAAGTTTTCCAGCTCCCGGCGCGGCCGGTCCCCCAGGTCGCCCAACGCGGCGCGAAAAAACATGTCGTGGCGCTTGGGGACGCGCGGCACTTGCGGCTTGTCCACCAGGGTCGTGGGGGTTGGCCGCGGCGCCAATTTCTCCATGGGATAGGGCCCCAGGCGAAACGGCCTGTTCCGAAACGGCCGCCCCAAGCGACCGGGGCGCGCCCCGCCCCACCCCAACCACCAGCCCAAGCCGTGGGATTTCAGGGTTTGCCAAAAACCGCGCGGCGCCAGGGGTTGGTCCGCCGCCAGTTCCATGTCGGTGGAAATCACCGCCATGCCGAACTGCTCGCCCAGGTAGGGGTTGACGACTCGCGTTTCGCCGTTGCCGCGGCGCACCTCGCCCAGCCCGCAACACAGCAGTATGGCGTTGAGGTCCACCTCTGCGGCCGTGGCCGTGTGCAGCCTGGCGTCAAACCCCAGGAGGCGCAGGTAGTTCACCATCACGGCGCCCGCTTCCGCCGCCCGAACGGCGGCGCGCTGGGCCTGGGTTCCCACCAGCCAGGCCTCGCTTTTCGCGGCCGGGTCCGGCTCCCTGGGATATTCCACCAGCACCGCCAATGCATAGCCGTGGTCAAACTCCGCCGCCGCTTGTTGCCGGGAGCGCCGCCAGGCCTCCCGCCCCTCCTTGACGCTGGTTTCCGCCACCGCGTTGGCGGCGGCTCCCGCCAGGTATTCTTTTTCCTGCGCCTGCGCCAGGGACTCGTTGACCACGGGTTGCGCCAGGACCGCCGCGGCCGGCACGGCGCAGGTTGCCGCCATGCTCACGTCCAGGTTGTAACAGGCGGCTTTCAGGTGTTGCGCCCGCTCTTCGGGATCCGCTGGAATCGGCGCTTGCCGCGGCGCCGGCTCCCCTAAGCGCATGCGGTCAAACAGGTCCAGGTACTCGCACATGGAGTCGGCCAGGGACAGGGGCCGCCCTGGGGCCGCCGCCGGCAGGACGCGCCGCGGCAAGGAAGCGGGAAGCTCCAGCGCAGCGGTGCGCGGCAGTCTTTCCAGGGGATACGGCCCCAGGTGCATGGGCCTGTTTTTGCTTGAAAAAAGACGCATGGTTGCCGGTTCCCGGGGGCGCGAACGGAGGCGCTTCTCAGCCCTTGCCCAGGCCGCGCTCGCGCAGGTACTCGCGCATGGAGTCGGCCAGGGACAGGGGCCGCCCTGGGGCCGCCGGCGGCAGGACGCGCTGCGGCAAGGAAGCGGGAAGCTCCAGCGCAGTGGTGCGCGGCAGTCTTTCCAGGGGATACGGCTCCAGGTGCATGGGCCTGTTTTTGCTTGAAAAAAGACGCACGGTTGCCGGTTCCCGGGGCGCGAACGGAGGCGCTTCTCAGTCCTTGCGCAGGCCGCGCTCGCGCAGGTACTCGTGGACGAAATCGATGCGGTCGTTGCCCCAGAACACCTGGTCGTCCACGACAAAAGTGGGCACGCCAAAAACGCCCAGCTCGCCGGCCTCGCGCCGGTTGTCGTCCAGCGTCCGGCGCCGCGCCGGGTCCGCCAGGGCCGCCGCCAGGGTCGCGGCGTCCAGCCCCGCCTGTTGCGCCGCCGCTTCCAGGATCTGCGGCTGACCAATGTCCAGGCCTTGCCCCCACTCGGCGTCCGTCACCGCGGTGATATATTCACGCAGGCAACCCTGCTCCGCCGCCGCCAGAGAGCCCAGGGCCGCCGCCGTCGGGTCGGTGCTCGCAGGCGGGGGGACGCAGGGAATGTTCATCCGCCGCGCCCACCGGGCCACGTCCTGGCGGCTGAGGGGCAACTTGACCTTGGCCCGCTCCGGCGGCGAGCGGCCGTCCCAGCCCCCCAGGGGGCGCCAGCCCAGCGTGACGCGATAGTCGTCCAGCAGGCTGAACATGGTCTTGCCCGCCAGGTAACAGTAGGGGCTGCGAAAGTTGAAGAAAATTTTCAGTTCAACGTTTTCCGCCACAGTGATAACTCCCAGAGGCAGGGCGCCGGCGGGGCGCGGCAACCGCCTTCGCGGCCGCCGCGGCCGGCAACGTCTTCCGACGCCGGTTTTGCGTCGCCGGCGCCGCGGCCGGCGTCATCCCGCAACCGCCGCGACCGGCATCGCCCTTAGCGCCCGCTCTTGCGCAGATTCTGCACGGTGAACATCTGCGGCGGGTTCAACTCCGGATCCAACTGTCCCTTGAACTGGCCGGTGGTGCAGTGCTGGGCTTGCACGTCCAGCATCATGAAACAGTCATCGATGGCCACGCCCGAGCCCTTGTTCTTGGCCATGTGTTTGTCCGGGTGCGCTTGGCAGATGCTGAACGATTTCCACAGGTCGCCCTTGCGGTCGAACTGGGACTGGCGCGGAATGGTCGCGGTCTGGGCGTCCACGTACAACAGGCGCCGGCTCAGGGGGTGGTTGGGGTCCTTGGGCGAGCCGTGCAACTCGTGCACCTTGCGCAACTCCCAGGTGGTTTTCGGGAAACAGCCGTCCATGTCCACGAACCGGTAGCCGTCGGGCTCCGGCGGCATGTCGTCCGCCAGGTCCAGCTCGTTGTGATTGTGGAACGGCAACAGCGCGTTCTTGCTGCCCGCGTAGGTCCAGTTGTAGTCGGACACGCGCCCGTTGTAGCCCTCGAAGTCCTCGATCATGAGGTCCGTTCCCAGGAACGAGTCCGTCGTCTGCCCGGTGGCGAGGCGGCGCACGCGCCGCTGAAAGCCCAGGTAAAGCCAGGCGTCGTCGCGCTTTAGGTCGTTCTTGTAACGATGAATGAGCAACTGCGTGTTGGCGATGTCGAACGGCTCCAACACCCGCACGTAAATGGAGCGGAACAGCTGCGCCGGGTTGTCCGTGAACTCCGGCACCGGGTCCTGGTTGACGCGGTGCTTCCAGTTCAGGAAGTGAAAGCTCCACTTGATGGTGCGCTCCACTTTCCCCGTCTTGGCGTCCCGAAACTTCCAGTAAAACGGGGAAATGGCGGCGTTGTCGCCCCAGTTGTAGCCGTACTGGTAGTTCCACGCCAGTTTCAGGCCGGCCTGCGGGTCGTTCACGTCCGGCTCGGCGGGAAACGGGCGGCCCGCCACAAAATTCTCCACCAGGCCGTCTGCGCCCAGGCGCGGCGGGCTGGCTACTGCGGTCATGGTCGCCTTGATGTAGTTGGGGTGCAACTCCAGGGACTCCGTTTCCTTGGTTTGCAGGACGCCGACGCCGTTTTTCACGTGGTCGTAAAGAGCCGGGTCCAGGATGTCCTTGAACCGCTCCACGTTGCCTTGGTCAATGACCATGCCCGGGGTGTAGCCCGGAAACGTCGGGACCTGGTCCTGGTAGGGATAGAACGACTTTCTCACGTCTTCCTCGGTGAAGTCGGCTGCCGCGGTCAGACTGAACGCCGCCAGCGCGGCGAGAATTGGATGCCTAAGGTGCTTGTTCATGGGTTGTCAAACCTCCCCCTGTAATCTTGCTGTAATTTTGAATGCGTTGAGTGCGCGCGTTAGAAGCGGTAGCGAATCAGCACCTGGAACTCATCCTCGTGTTGCGCCATGCCGATGGGGCCGGAGCGAAACCGCCCCAGCGGCTCGTAACCGCGGCGATGGCCCACGCTGGGGGTCTCGCCGCCGGGCGAGCAAATTGGCGGTGGAGCATCCGTCATGCAGACAGGCCCGGAAGTGTACGGCGGGTAGGAGTTCACGGTGCGGCCGTCGTCCGTCACCTGCCGTCCGCTGCCCAGCTTGATGTTGGCGCCGACGATCAGGCGCAGGCTGTCGCTGATCAGGTAATCTATGCCGGGGGCCAGCACCGCCGCCTTGGCGCGAAAATCATAGGCGGTGATTATGCGCGGCAGGATGCGGTCGTTGGCGTAGAAACCCTGGAACAAAAACGTGCCGATGAAGCTGCTCTTCCAGTCCTGGAAGCCGATTTGCTCGCCGAGAACGCTCTTTTGCGTCTCGTGGTCCAGCAGGTGCTGGCCGAAAATCTGCCCCGACAGCAGGAACGTGCGGTTCGGGTTCAGCCAGCGAATATAGGTGGGACGGTCCCAGCCCACCACCCAGCGCAACACGTCCGACTCGGAAAACAGCCGCGGCTTCGAGGTGTCCGCAAACTCCTCGCCGCTGGTATAGGCCGCTTCCATGCGAAACGCCGACTTGAGCGGGTCGATGTAAAAATCGGCGGAGGCGCCCACCAGGGTGACCCGGGGAAAATGAATGTCAAACGCCGGCACGTAAGGAGACACGGTCAGGTTGCCGCCCACCACGTCCTGCGTCGGGTCGCTGGGCTCCTTGGCATTGGGGTCGGGGTGTTTCACCCCGTCGGCGAGAAAGGGATTCACCGTGGGAATGCCGCCGCGCAACGAGGGCAACTGGGAATAAAACGTCATTGCGTTGAGAGAGAAGCCCACGCCCCGAAACACGCCCTCCAAGCGCACGCCGCCCTGGTCAAATTCCCAGCCGGGCAGGTGAATGTCGCGAATACCGATGGCATGGGCCGGAAAGTCGGTGGCCAGGTTGCCGGTAGGCGACAGTCCCGTGGCGAAGTTGCTAACAGTGCAACCGTAATCCCAGCAGGTTTTCAGGGCGCGAAACAGGTCGCCCGCCAGCAGTATGTTATAGGGCTGGCCGCCCTGCCCCAGGATGTTCGGACGAAACTTCTCGAAGTTCCAGATCAGTTGCAGGTTCAGGTCGTCAAACGCGCCCACCGCACCGGCGCGATACTCGGCGGAGAAAATGCCCACGGGAATGCGGCTGTCCTCGAATTCCTCGTAGATGTTCTGAATGGAGAAATCGATGGGGTTCACCTGGTCCAGCACCCGGAACAGGTCGGTGCGGCCCCAGACCACCTGCTGGCGGCCGATGCGAAAGTTGATCTCATCGCCGCCGCCCACCGGCATGGTGGCGTCCAGGTAAATCTCCCGCAACCAGCCGTGGCGGTCGGTGAACTCGGGAAACCGCAGGTCGTCGGCGTCCGCGTTCATGTAGCCGGGAATGCAACCGCGCGAGTCCACGTTGCAAGGGCGCGTCGGGGTGAAGAACTCCAGGCCGCCGCCGTCCACCCCGTCTTTCCGCACCTCGCGGTCGTTGTTGCGAAA
>CAZDXS010000147.1:0-3096 GCA_964509455.1 uncultured Enterobacteriaceae bacterium
CGCAGGATGGCGGCAAGCGGTGCAGGCGGGCACCGGGGGGGGCGCCCCTGCCTTGTTTCGGCGCCCGCCGGCCCCCACCGCACGACGTCAATGAAGCCGGCGCCGCAGGGTATTGTCCGCCATTCCAGGTCGGGACCGCGAGACGATGCGGGCAGCGGCGAGGCAACACACAGGCAAAATACAGGCGGCGCACAGACAATACACAGACAATACACAGACAGCGCACAGGCAACGCACGGGCAGCGCACAGGCAACGAACAAAGCAGTGGCGCCGGCGCCGGCAATGGGTTAAAATGGCGCCGTCGGCGGGACGGGGCGTCATTCAAGCGCACCCCCGCCGGAGAAAATCATTAAGGACGGGCAGGAAGAACAATCACAACCATGCTAACCGCGTTAACCGGCGCCGACTGGGAATTGGTGGCGTTTTACCTGTCTCCCATACAGGCGTTGTTGGATGACGAGCGGGTGACCAATGTCATGGTCAACCGCTACGACAACATCTGGGCCGATGACCTGGACCGGGGTATGTACAGGACCGACCTGGCCTTTGCGGACGATGCCGCCGTCGCCGTCCTGATTGAGCAGATAGCCAATGCGCTGTCGCAACGCTTCGACCCGGTCAATACCCCGATCCTCAACGCGCGCCTGCCGGACGGCAGCCGGGTCTGCGCCACCCTGCCCGCGGCCACGCCGGCCGGTTGCACCCTGTCGATTCGCTTGCACCGGCGGCGCGACCTGGACCTGGAGCGCTTGGCGCAGGCGGGCGTCGTCAATGCGCCCATGCGCGACTTCCTGTTGGAGGCCGTGGCAAGAGGCGCCAACATCCTGGTTTCCGGCGCCACCAACAGCGGCAAGACCACTCTGCTGAATGCATTGTCGTGCGCCATTCCGCCGCAGGACCGGGTGGTGGTCTGCGAAGACGTGGCGGAGATCAGGATGCGCGCGCCCAACGCCGTACAGATGGAGGCGCAACGACACGCCGACGCCGAGGCGGACGCTCTCACCTTGGCGAAGCTCCTGGCCGCTGCGTTGCGCCAGCGGCCGGACCGCATCATCGTCGGCGAGATCAGAGAGCCGGACGCCGCCGAGGTGTTTTTCCAGGCGTTGAACACCGGGCATCGCGGCGTTTACACCTCCTTGCATGCCAACAGCGCCGCGGCGGCCCTCAGTCGCCTGGTCAGCCTGGCGGCCGCCGCCTCGCGGTTGCCGCCCGCCGTGCTGGAGGCGGAGTGCCTGCGCCACCTGGACCTGTTCTTGCACCTGGACCTGGCGCCGGGGCGGGGCGCTCGGCGGATGACGGAAGTCCTGGCGGCGCCGGCGGGGCGGCTCGCGCCCTGTTTTGTCTATGACCCCGCCGCCGACGCCTGGGAAGACGCGCGCACTGCCCCTCACTGACCCGGCGGTTTCTGCGGTATACTGCACCGCCGGGCCGGCGCGTTGCCGGCCGTGATGAGCCCGGCGCCGTGCGCTTCACCGCCGCCGCGGCGCGATGCTTGCGATGACTTCCAGCAACAAGACAACAAAACCCTGGGGCGGGCGGTTCAGCGCGGCCACGGACGACTTCGTGGAGGAATTCACCCAGTCCGTTTCTTTCGACCAGCGCCTGGCGGCCTGCGACATTCAAGGCTCCATCGCCCACGTGACCATGCTGGCGCAGGTTGGCGTGTTGTCCGCCGCCGAAAGCGAACAGATCTGCGCCGGGTTGCAAGCCGTCCTGGCCGAGATCGAGGCGGGGCGGTTCACCTGGAAGCGGGAGTTAGAAGACGTGCACATGAACATCGAGGCCGCCCTGGTGGAGCGGGTGGGCGAGGCGGGCAAGAAAATGCACACGGCGCGGTCGCGCAACGACCAGGTGGCCACCGCTATGCGCCTTTACCTGCGCGCGGAAATAGCGGCCATCGCGGCACTGCTCAAGCGCACCATGGAGGCGCTGGTCGCGCTGGCGGAACAAGAAGCCGACGCCCTGATGCCGGGGCTGACCCACCTGCAGCCGGCGCAACCGATCACTTTCGGCCATCACCTGATGGCATGGTGCGAGATGCTAAAGCGGGACCGGGAGCGATTGCAAGATTGCCTGGGGCGGGTCAACGCGTCGCCGTTGGGGGCGGCGGCCCTGGCCGGCACGCGCTTTCCCATTGACCGCGCCGCTGCCGCCCGGTTGCTGGGGTTTGCCGCCGTGGCGGAGAACTCCCTGGATGCCGTGAGCGATCGGGATTTCATCATCGAGTTCTGCGCCTGCGCCGCGTTGATCATGATGCATTTGTCCCGTTTTTCCGAGGAGTTGATCCTGTGGCTGTCGGCGCCGTTCGGCTTCATTGACCTGGCCGACGAGTTCTGCACCGGCTCCTCCATCATGCCGCAGAAGAAAAACCCGGACGTCCCAGAGCTGGTGCGGGGCAAGACGGGGCGCGTTTATGGCGACCTGACGGCCCTGCTGACCATCATGAAGGGCCAGCCCCTGGCCTACAACCGGGACAACCAGGAGGACAAGGAGCGCCTGTTCGACGCGGTGGACACGGTCAGCCTGTGCCTGCGGGCCTGGGCCGACCTGGTGCCCTCCATCCGGGTGAACCGCGCGGCCATGCTGGCGGCGGTGGCCCGGGGACACCTGGCCGCCACCGACCTGGCGGATTACCTGGTGCTGAAAGGAGCGGCGTTTCGAGACGCTCACGCCATCGTGGGCAGGATTGTGCAGTACGCCGTGCAACAGGACTGCACACTGGAGAGCATTGAACTTTCCCAGTTGCGCGCGTTCTGCGACAAGATCGAAGACGACGTGTATGGTTACCTGGAACCGGCGGCCGTTGTTGCCGCCCGCGACCATATCGGCGGCACTGCGCCCGCCCGGGTTGTCGAGGCTGTTGCCCGCATGCGGCGTTACCTGGACGCCCTGCCGGGCTGACCCCTGGCAGCGGCCGGCGCTCGGGCGGCGGGCCCGCGACACAACAAGTGGGGGACGCGCATCAATGGCGGAGAGGTTGGTTCGCGGCGGCAGGGGCGCGGCAGTGTGCAGGCGTTCGCGGCGGGCGGGCGCGAGCCGCCGAGCGAGGATGGGCGAGCAACCCCCTCGCGACCTCGGGAGGCGCCCGCCAGGAT
>CAZDXS010000148.1:0-19968 GCA_964509455.1 uncultured Enterobacteriaceae bacterium
AAGGCCGATGCGTTCTACGTGCAGATGCAGTCCGACGAGGTAGAGGAGCAACTGGATGCGGTTTCCGTAGATACCCGGCGCCTGCGCCTGGGGCTGGAAGGTTCCCACATCACCGAGTTGCAGGGCGGCGCAACAGTAACGCCCGCCCTGGAGCTGGGGCTGCTCCATGACCGCGGCGGCGCCTCCGAGGGCACCGGCCTGGACGTGGGTCTGGGCGTTACCTACGCCGGCGCCGGCGGCTTCTGGGTGGACCTCAAGGGGCGCTCCCTGGTGGCGCACGAGGCGGGCAGTTTGAAGGAGTGGGGCGTGTCCGGCGAGTTGCGCTACGACCTGGACCTGTCTTCGGAGCGCGGTTTTGCCCTGTCGCTGAACAGCGGCTACGGCGCCCGGTCCAGCGGCGGCGCCGAAGCCCTGTACAACCTGCACGATGCGGACCGCCTGGGGATGAAGCGCGATCTGCCCGGCGGTCGCCTGGGCGCGGAGGTCGGCTACGGGCTGGGCGCTTTCGGCGACCGCTTCGTGAGCCGCCCCTGGGCGGGCCTGGGGATGACGGAGACGGGCTCGGAGTGGCGCCTGGGCTGGCAACTGGCGCCCGCCGCCGCGCACAATCCCCTGCGCTTGAACCTGGGCGTGGAGTTCAACCAGCGCCCGGGCGAGCAGGCGTTGATGCTCAACTTCGGCGCCGGCCTCTAACCTGGCGCGTTATTTTGCGCCATAACTTTGTAGCGTCCCGCCCTCACTGCAGTCGCCCCCTGGCTTGTTCTTTTGCGCGATAGCTTTGTTGCTGTGTTAGTTCACGTCGGTCGTGTATCAGACATACACTTCCCTTGTTCACTACACACAGCGCCGCGCTCTCACACAAAATTCCGTCGCCAGGGGGAGCAGGCGGGCGCCGCCGCGTTCTGACGCAAAATTCCTGCGCCAGGGGAGTAGCCCTGCGCCAGGGGAGTAGCCGGGAGCAGGCGGGTGCCGCCGCGTTTTCGCGCAAAACAACAAGCCAGGACTGCTTTCGCCGCCTGACGGGGCTTCCGCAAGATTCCTGCGCCAGGACTTCGGGCGTGCGTTTGCGCGTTCTCGCGCAAAATTCCGTCGCCAAGGGCCTCTTTCTTGCAGCGCTTCAAGATCCGCCGAAACTGGCGCTCGCACACGCCCAACAGGTGCGCGGCCTCTTCCTGGCGCAACTCGCCGCCCTCTCCAACCGGCGCATTACTTCCAACCGGGACTGGGCGCGTTGATCCAACCTGATTTCTTTCTCTGACATGGCGGTTTTCTCCTCGTGTAAAAGTACTGGTATAGTGTGGCAGAAAGGAGGAGATTATACTTTTGCCCTTACGCGCCGAAAAATTACCTTGAACCCTCGGCGAAAATATGCCATTATTGGACCATGCCGCAGTTAGTAGTGCGGCTGAAACCGCAGGGGAAAGCGTTGCCCTTGACCAGGCTTGGCAACGCGGACGCCCTGTAAAACGAAAACGGAAATACTATCGGGACTTATTTCTGATGAATAAAATCAACCGCGGCGGCAACGCCGCAACAGAAGCAAAGGCGCCAATCCATTTTTTTGACACGATGAATGCCGTAAAGCAGTTGGAGGAGGCGGGGGTCCCCAGGGCGCAAGCCCAGGCGTACGTGGTCTTTGTCCGGACTGTCGTGAGCGAAGCCATGACCTCCATGCGTGAAACCGTGGCCACCAAGGCTGACCACCAAGTGCTGGAGGGCAAAATGGATGCCGGCTTCAAGGTGCTGGACGGCAAGATGGACTCCGGCTTCAAGGCGGTGAACGAGACCACGGCCGCCAAGTCTGACGTCAAGGCGCTGGACGTCAAGATAAAATGGCTTATCGGCACTCTGCTTATCATGGGTTCTCTGGTCGCCTCGGGCGAGGGCGGACTGATTAACTCGATGGTGAGGGCGCTGATTGCCTCGTTGGGCGGGTAGCAACCGTCCTCGCCCCGGGCGCATTGCGTCCGCCCGGCGGCAAAGCCGCCGCCGGGACTTCCCGTGAGTTGCCTTGGCGCGTCGCCCGCCGGGACGCGGAGCCGGCCGCGGCAACGCGGCGCCCGCGCCCGCTGTGCGGAAAAAACTGCGGCGACGGCTCGCATAGGACGGAGCAGCGCCGTCGCGCCCGCCGCGCCCAGGGCAACGGCGCACGCTCGGCAAGGACTTTGACAACGAGCCGCCGCAACTCGACATCGCCCAATGGCGGGCCTGTTCCGGTGTGCGGCAACCCCGGCCTTGGGAACGCGGCCCCGGGTATGCCGGTGCCTGGGGCTAAAGCGCCTCTACACCAAGCCCTGCTGCCCCCGAACCAACAGCAAAGCCGAGCGGTTCATACAGACGGCGCTCCGCGAGTGGACGCATGCGCGCCAATACGAGAGTTCCAGGCAGCGGGCCGAGCATCTGCCCCACTGGTTGCACCGGTACAACCGGCATCGTCCTCATGCCGGCCTTGGACGTCAACCACCCATCAGCCGGGCGGGTCTTTCCGTGAACCACCTTATGGAGTTGCACACGCCGCCGTGCGTTTGCGCGTTATCGCGCAAAACAACAAGCCAGGACTGCTTTTTTTACGTCATCGTAGTATAATCACTGCCGTTCGGCGGGGTTGCGCCGTGCGCCGGGGAAGCCCCGGAACGGCGCGGGCGCATATCGCCCCCGCCTGACTCATCTTGTTGCCTGTTCGGGAGTTGATTATGACATTGAAGACCGCCGTTTCTGCGGCGTTGCTGTTGCTGTCCATGACGGCGGGGGCCGCCCCCGCGGCCAAGCCCGAGGACGTGGTCACTGCCACGGTCGACAGCGTGCTCGACCGCGTCAGAGCGGAAAAAGAGTTGCTGGACGCCCAGCCGGAAAAGGTCTACGAGGTGATCGATGACCTCATCACGCCCCACTTCGACTTCCAGATCATGTCCCGGTGGGTGCTGGGCAAGCGCTGGCGCACGGCGTCTGCGGAGCAACGGGACCTGTTCGTCAAGGAGTTTCAAACCCTGCTCATTCGCACTTATGCGAAGGGCCTGCTGGAATTCAACGAGGAGAAAGTGAACTACCTGGAGACCCTGGAAGGACGGCGGCCGGAGGTCGTCATGGTGAAAACCGAGGTGGCGCCGGGGGGCGGTCAGCCGCCCATCCCCATCAACTACACCATGCGCCTCAACGACGGCCGCTGGAAAGTGGTGAACGTCGCTTTTGCCGGCGTGAGCCTGGTGGAGACCTACCGGAAGTCATTCGCTTCGGAGATCAGCAATCACGGCTTCGATGCGTTGTTGCAAAAACTGGCGGGCAAGAACCAGGGGCTGGCCCGGGCGCTGGCGGAGTAGGCGGTTGCCGCGCACGGCAACGCGGGTCGGGCGCCGTTGTCCCGCCCGCCGTTGACCGCCGGGCCTTGTTCGCAGGTTATTCCATGCAAGTCGAAAAAATCAGGCAACTACTCGAGTCCGGCATTGCCGACGCCCGCGTCGATGTGACCGGCGACGGCACGCATTTCACCGCCGTCGTGGTGGCGGCGGCGTTCGCCGGAGAAAACCGGGTGCGGCGGCACCAGCGGGTGTACCGGGCCCTGGGGGACAAGGTGGGCAAGGAGATTCACGCGCTCTCCATCCAGGCCTACACGCCGGAGGAATGGGACGACAAGAAGGAGCTGCGTCCCTTGTGACCGGCCCTGCCGGCAACCCCCGTGGATAAGCTGACCATCCAGGGAGGGATCCCGTTGCGCGGCGAGGTCAGCATCTCCGGCGCCAAGAACGCGGCCCTGCCCATACTGGCGGCCACCCTGCTGACGAACGAGCCCGTGGTGGTCGAGAACCTGCCGCAGTTGCGCGACATCACCACCACCATGGAGTTGCTGGGACAGATGGGCTCGGAGCTGGTCCTCGATGAGCGGATGAACATCGAGGTGAACAACCGCAACATCACCCGGTTCCATGCGCCCAGCGAACTGGTGAAAACCATGCGCGCGTCCATACTGATGTTGGGGCCGTTGCTGGGGCGCTACGGCGAGGCCCGGGTAGGATTGCCGGGGGGATGCGCCATTGGTCAGCGCCCGGTGAACCTGCACCTGGAAGGGCTGGCCGCCCTGGGCGCGGACATCGCCATAGAGGGCGATTACATAAAGGCGCGGGCCCGGCGACTCAAGGGCGCCGTCATACGCCTGCCCCTGGTCACCGTCACCGGCACGGAGAACCTGGTGATGGCCGCCGCGCTGGCGGACGGCGTCACCGTCATTGAAAATGCCGCACGGGAGCCGGAGGTGGTTGACCTGGCGGGATTTCTGAACGAGCTGGGCGCGAACATTGCCGGCGCCGGCAGCGACCGGATCGTCATCGAGGGCGTGCGCCGGTTGGCGGGCGCCCGCTATCGCATATTGCCGGACCGCATTGAAACGGGGACCTACTTGGTGGCGGCCGCCATGACCGGCGGTCGGGTCAAGCTGAAAAACGCCGACCCCTCCCTGCTGGAGGCGGTGCTGGAGAAACTGGCGGAAGCCGGAGCGCAACTGACGCTGGACGAGACCTCCATTTCCCTGGAGATGGAAGCCGGCCGGCGGCCGCGAGGAGTGGACGTCGCCACGGCGCCGTTCCCCGGCTTCCCCACGGACATGCAAGCGCAGTTCACCGCCATGAACTGCATTGCCGAGGGCGGCGGCACGGTCACCGAAGATATTTTCAGCAACCGTTTCATGCACGTGAAAGAATTGCAGAACATGGGCGCGGACCTGGCGCTGGACGGCGCCCGGGTGGTGATCACCGGCGTTGACCGGTTGCGCGGCGCCCGGGTGGTCGCCAAAGACCTGCGGGCCTCCGCCGGCCTGATCCTGGCCGGACTGGCCGCCGCCGGGGAGACCCTGGTGGAGCAGGTTCACCATGTTGATCGAGGTTACGAGAACATAGAAGAGAAACTGGCGCGCCTGGGCGCAAAAATCAGGCGCCTGCCCTGAACGATGATGAGCGACGGCATTACCCTGGCGGTTTCCAAGGGGCGCATTCTCGAAGAAGCCCTGCCCCTGCTGGAACGGGCCGGCTGTGGTCCGCTGGACGACCCCGGCCGGTCGCGGCGGCTGGTGCTCCCCACCGGCGACCCCAACATTCGGCTGGTCATCGTGCGGGCGGCCGACGTGCCCGTGTACGTAGCCCACGGCGGCGCCGATCTCGGCGTCGCCGGCCGGGACGTGCTGATGGAGTACGAGGGCGGCAACCTGTATGAACCGCTGGACCTTGGCATCGCCCGTTGCCGCATGGTGCTGGCGGGGCCGCGGGACGCGCCCCGGGTGAACGGCCGCTTGCGCGTCGCCACCAAGTACGCGGCCGCGACCCGGGACTATTTTGCCGGGCAGGGCCGACAGGTGGAGCTGATCAAGCTGTACGGCTCCATGGAGCTTGCCCCCGTGTTGGGGCTGGCGGACCGCATCGTCGACCTGGTCAACACCGGCAAGACCCTGGAGGAAAACAACCTGGTCCCCCTGGACGACATCGCCGAAATCAGCGCACGCCTCATCGTCAACCGGGCGGCCATGAAAATGAAGCGGGGCCTCATCAAGCCGGTCATGGAACGGCTCGCCGCGGCCGCCGGCGCATGATTCAGATTGCCGGGTTGAGCGGATCGGGCCGGTCCTTGGACGACTGGCTGGAGCGCCGCCGCGCCGCCGATGCCGCCCTGGACCCGGAAGCCACCGCCGCGGCGGCCGCCGTCCTGGCGGACGTGCGGGAGCTGGTTGCCGCGGCCCTGATCGAATACGCCAACCAGTTTGAGCGGCGCACGGTCGCCTGGACAACATCGCCGAGACAAGCGCGCCTCATTGTCGACAAGGCGGCCATGGAGATGAAGCGGGGTCTCATCAAACCGGTCATGGAACGGCTCGCCGGGGCCGCCGGCGCATGATTCAGATCGCCAGGTTGAGCGGGTCGGACCAGCGCCTGGACGACTGGCTGGAGCGCCGCCGCGCCGCCGATGCCGCCCTGGACCCGGAAGCCACCGCGGCGGCGGCCGCCGTCCTGGCGGACGTGCGGGAGCGGGGCGCAGCGGCCCTGATCGAATACACCAACCAGTTTGAGCGGCGCATGGTCGCCGCGGCGGCCGACCTGGAGGTGAAGCCGGCGGCGCTGGAACAGGCTTTGGCGGACACGCCGCCGGACCTCCGCCGGGCGCTGGAACACGCCTGCGCCCGCATTCGCGACTACCACCAGCGCCAGGGCGCGCACGCCTGGACCTACCAGGACCAGGAAGGCTCCACCCTGGGGCAACGGGTGACCGCCCTGGACCGGGTGGGGATCTACGTACCAGGCGGCAAGGCGGCCTACCCGTCGTCCGTGTTGATGAACGCCTTGCCCGCCAAAATCGCCGGCGTCGGGGAAATCATCATGGTCACGCCGGCGCCCAGCGGTGAAATCAACCCCCTGGCCCTGGCCGCGGCGGCCCTGGCGGGCGTTGACCGGGTGTTTTCCATAGGCGGCGCCCAGGCCGTCGCAGCCCTGGCTTACGGCGCCGGGCCGGTCCCCGCCGTAGATAAGATCGTGGGGCCGGGCAATCGCTACGTTACCGCGGCCAAGCGGCTGGTGTTCGGCGTGGTCGGCATAGACATGATCGCCGGCCCCTCCGAGGTGCTGATTGTCGCCGACGACAGCGCCAATCCCGAGTGGCTGGCGCTGGACATGTTCGCCCAGGCGGAGCATGACGAAGACGCCCGCGCCGTCCTGGTGACCACCGACCCGACCCTGCCCGTGCGGGTGGAGGACTGCATGAACCGGCAACTGGACGCCATGGAGCGCGCCGCCGTCATTCGCGCCTCGCTGCGCGCCAACGGCGCCCTGATCCACGTCGAGAACCTGGACCGGGCCTGCGCCGTCGTCAACCAGCTGGCGCCGGAGCACCTGGAGCTCGCCGTGCGCGAGCCGCACGCCCTGTTGCCGAAAATCAGGCATGCCGGCGCGATCTTCCTGGGGCATTTCAGCGCCGAAGCGCTGGGCGACTACTGCGCCGGGCCCAACCACGTGTTGCCGACGGGAGGCGCCGCCCGGTTTTCATCGCCGCTGGGGGTGCACGACTTTCAGAAGCGCTCGTCCCTGCTGGAGTGCACCTCCGACTCCGTCGTCGGGTTGGCCCGCACGGCCGCGACGCTGGCCCAGGGCGAGGGCCTGCCCGCCCACGCCCGCTCGGCGCAACTGCGCCTGCCGGACAACGCCGACTGAGCGCGGCAACCCGCCGCCGGCAGTCAGTCGCCCGGTCGCCGCGTTCAGCGGCGGAACGCGGGTCGCTCCGCTACCTGCACGTTCACGGTTTTGCGCTCCCAGTTACGCAGGACGTCAATCCCTGCTGGAGTGCGTCTGCGCCTCCGTCGTCGGGTTGGCCCGCACGGCCGCAACGCAGGCCCGGGGCGAAGGACTGTCCGCCCACGCCCGCTAGTCGCAACTGCGCCTGCCGGACAGCGCCGACTGAGCGCGGCAACCCGCCGCCGGCAGTCAGTCGCCCAGCCGCCGCGTTCAGCGGCGGAACGCGGGCCGCTCCGCTACCTGCACGTTCACGGTCTTGCGCTCCCAGTTGCGCAGGACGTCAATCTCGATGACGGCGCCGGGCCGGTGCCGGGAAATCAGGCTGATGACCTGTTGCGGGTTGTACAGCGGTTGCCCGTTGACCCCGGTCATGATGTCGCCGGGCTGAATGCCCGCGGCCGCGGCCGGGCCGCCGCTGAACACCGCCACGATCAGGATGCCGCCGTCATGCAACTCCGCCGCCGCGGCAATGTCCGCCGGCACGGCGCGCATATCCACGCCCAGCCAGCCGCGCACCACGTGGCCGTGCTCGATGAGTTGTCGCATAATGTCCAGGGCCAAGTTGCTGGGAATGGCAAAGCCTATGCCCTGGGAGCCGCCGCTGTTGGAAACGATGGCGGTATTGATGCCGATGAGCTCGCCGGCGGCGGACACCAGGGCGCCGCCCGAGTTGCCCGGGTTGATGGCGGCGTCGGTCTGGATGAAGTCCTCGAACGTGGTAATGCCCAGCCGGTTGCGCCCGGTGGCGCTGACGATGCCCTGGGTTACCGTCCTGCCGAAATCATAGGGGTTGCCTATGGCGAGCACCACGTCTCCTGTCCGGGTGCGGCTGGAATCGCCGACCGGCGCCGCCGGTAGGTCGCCCGCCGCTATTTTCAGCACCGCCAGGTCGGTTTCCACGTCTATGCCGATGATTTCCGCCACCGCCTGCCGCCCGTCGTACAACGTGATGAGTATCTCGAAGTCCTCGTCAACGGCGCCGCGGATGACGTGGGCGTTGGTCAGCAGGTAGCCGCGCTGGTCCATGATGACGCCGGAGCCGAGATTGCCGCGGCGCATGGCGGGCGGCTCCGGGCGGCCGATGAAACGGCGGGACAGCGGGTCCCGAAACAGGGGATACAGCATCTTGCGGCGGCTCTCGCCGATATACACGTTCACCACCGCCGGCGCCACTGCGGCCACCGCATCGCTGTACGAGACGACGCCCTGCATCCCCGGCGGCGGTTGCCCCGCCGCCGGCGCGGCCGGCTCCCTGAAAGCGTCCGCCCCCGGGAACACGTACAGCAGGATGAACGCAACGGCCAGCCCCACCACTGCGTATCGCAGGATGAACCCGGCTAGGCGCAGGGCGCGATTATTCATATTGGAAGCGTCTCATGGCGACCCTTTCAGTGTACCATTATCAGCGCCGCGCCCGGTGTGGGCAAGCGCAGGAAAGCGCAGGAAAGCGCGGGAGGGAGGTGGAAAAGACGTTCGCGGCGCCCGGAGCGCAAGCCGCGGCGCACCATGCCGGAGCGCAAGTCGCGGCGGCTTGCGCGGGCGGTCCGCCCGCTCGCGGCGGGGCGGCGCGTCCTGCCCGGCGCAGCCTGCCCCTCGTAACAACCGGGGTTGCCCGAGGATGAAAGGGTGCGCTCTGATGTTCTACAACGCCGACCCGCCGCATCGCACCGCTTGCCTTGCGAACCCCGGTGGAGTACCTTGAGCAACTTCACAGCGGCGCCTGGTTTTGTCTTGCGCGTTATGAGTCCAGGCGCCGGGTCAGGCCGGCCGGCATGGAAACCAGGCTGGAAATTTTAAATCCATGCTCGGAAATCAGAGTTTATGTTGTCCGTGCCAACAACAATACTTTGCGCCGTTGCCATATTCGCGGCGGATACGGTTGCCGCCGCCGGCGATATAAAGCCCAACTCGCCGGCGAAGAATGAGACGGGCAACTCCACCACATCGGCAACTCTCGCACTGAGCGGCTTTTTTCATGCCATTGAGAAGCGCAATCTGTCGTTGCCTGATGATTTCACTATTGAGTTTGCGGATGACGGGTGGAAAATCGTTTCCCGTTCTTCAAGGTTTAAGGTGGACGACGACCCAAATGATGGAGACGTTTTTTTCGTCAATCGGGAGGATGGAACAGTAAAGCAACTGAGTGGTTCTTTGCGGGTACTAAACGGCAGCGGCATCAAGGATGACAAAAAAACGATTTTCTTGAACGTATTTGCCAAAACATACGAGGACGCCTCCCGTCCGTATCGAGATCTTGGGTTATACCGCATAAGCGTTTCTCTGGAAAGAAGGCAGGTGCATGTGGATTACTTCCTGGCTGACCCCCAAATGCTGGGGGGCGGCCCGCATTACAAGGTTGACTCTGCGTCGTATGAGATCCTGGAAAGGATATACTCCCAATGACTCTGACTCTTTTGCCTGCCGGCCAGACGCTGGAAATGATGGGCATTGCCGGACCCGCGCCGCAAGGATTCGCGCCGGGTTCACAAACCGTGTTGGCGCCCCTGGCGGGAGGATAGCCCATGCGAGATCGATGCGGCTTGTTGGCGTCGTATGCCGTTGTTGGCGTGATGGCCATGTCTCTGGGTGCCTGCGCCGGGCAAAAGCGGATAAAGCCCAGCCGGGTCGCTATCCACAACTATGAGCAATTTGTAGCGCAGTTCAAGCGCGATTTTCCTGTCGGCACGCCGCTTCAAGAGGTCATGGACTACCTGACCGAAAATCAGGTTTTGTTCGGCTACATTCCTCCTATGTCGCTCAAATCATACGAAGTATCCAGTACTGTCGAAGAGGATGGCTACGACCACCGAGTAGGTTATATCCAGTACATGCTGGAGAATATTTATAGGTTTTACCTCATCGTTAGAACCGACATTCAGGTGAAAGTGTATGTTTCCAAGGAAGAGAAGGTCATAGATATAAGACACAGGTTCGTCTATACCGGCCCCTAGGTGTTGCCGGCAATCAGCGTCCGGCGTTGCGACTGTCCGGCCGCCGCGGCGCCCGTTGCGCCCGGTGCCGCCCGGGGCAACCCGCCCATCGCCGGCGCGGTGCCACCCTGCCTGCATCGCACGGCCGGCCGCTTGCGCGGGAAGTCCGGTCGCTCAGGGCGGCACGGCGCGGCATGACGGGGCAGGGCGCCCGCTTCTCCTGAGCGCAACCCGTGGCGGTCGGCGCCGCGAGCGGCGCAGCCTGCCCCGTCCTGCGTTGCGACCGGCGTCGTTTCCGTGGGCAACGCGCGCCGCTCAGGGCCCGGGTCGCGCCCCTGTGTTATCATCGTCACTGCCGGGCGAAAGCGCCGCCCGCTCCCTGTCCCGCTGGAAGCAAGACCATAACAACCATGCACATCAAGCCCGTCATGCTGTTCGCGGCGCCCCTGGCGTCCGCCCTGTTGTTCCTGTGGATGCGCTCCTGGGGCGTTGACTACATGATTGCCGTGACCGCGGCCGTTACCCTGCTGACGGCGGCCTGGTGGGTGACGGAGGCCATTCCCATACCGGCGGCCTCGCTGTTGCCGTTCACCGCCTTCCCCCTGACCGGCGTGCTGTCTCATCGAGAAGCGGTGGCGAGCCTGGGCAACCCGGTCATCCTCCTGTTGATGGGGGGCTTCATGCTGGCGAAGGCGCTGGAAAAATCCGGCATGCATCGGCGGTTTGCCCTGGCGCTTTTGAACCTGGTGGGCAGCAACGGCAAGCGCATCGTGTTTGCTTTCATGCTGACCTCGGCGTCCCTGTCCATGTGGATCAGCAACACGGCGACCACTCTGATCCTGCTTCCCATCGCCCTGGCGGTGCTGAAACACGTTGACAACCGCCCCTTGTCGGTGGCGGTGTTGCTGGGGCTGGCGCACGCCGCTTCCCTGGGCGGCGTCGCCACGCTGATTGGCACGCCGCCCAACATTGTCTTCGCCGGGGTCTATGGGGAGGTCACCGGCCGCGAGTTCAGTTTTGCCGACTGGATGAAAATCGGTTTGCCCGTGGTGGCGCTGGGTCTGCCCCTGATGGCGCTGTGGTTGACCCGCAAGGTTACGGCTACCGAGGCCCTGCGCCTGCCCGCCGTTGGCAAGTGGCGCGCCGGCGAAGTGCGCGTGTTGCTGGTCTTCGGGATTACCGTGGCTCTGTGGATAACCCGCTCGGAGCCCCTGGGCGGTTGGTCGGGCTTGCTGGGGACGCCGGGGGTGGGGGACGACACCGTTGCGTTGCTGGCGGTGCTGGTCCTGTTCCTGTTGCCGTCCGGGGACGGCGACCGCCTGCTGGACTGGGACACGGCGCTGGATATTCCCTGGGGCATGTTGTTGCTGTTCGCCGCCGGTCTCACCATCGCCAAGGCGTTCACCAGCAGCGGCCTGGCGACCTCGCTCGCCGAGCAACTGGCGGTGTTGGCGGATTTTCCCCTGCCGTTGCTGATGTTGTGCATCTGCCTGGGCGTTACTTTCCTCACGGAGCTCACCTCCAACACGGCGACCACCACCTTGTTGATGCCCATTCTCGCGGCGGCGGCCCTGGCGGCCGGCACGGCGCCGGAGCTGATGATGATTCCCGCGGCCATGTCGGCCTCCTGCGCCTTCATGTTGCCGGTGGCCACCGTGCCCAACGCCGTCATCTTTGGCGCCGGCCAGGTGACCATACAGGAAATGGTGAAAGGCGGCACCGTGCTGAACCTCATCATGGCGCTGGTGATTACCGGGGTTTGCTGGTTGTTGCTGGGCTGATCCGCCCGCCGGCAGCGCTCCGCCGCATCAGCCCGCCGCCGGCATCCCGTCCGGCCGCGCACTTTCCGCCAATGCCGCCCCCAGGGTTGTTGCCGTCTTGAATCCCAGACGCGAAGCCCAGCGCCCGTGCGGTTACGTTGCTGGGCTGAGCCGCCCGCCGGCGCCCCGCCGCCGCAACCGGCCGCCGCCGGCGTCCCGTCCGGCCGTGCGTTTTCCACCGAGCGCCCGCCCGCGGCGTTGTTCCGCCGCCGCAACCGCCCGCCCGCGGCGCTGCCACCGCGCCGCCTCATCCGCCCGGCGCCCGCGTCCCATCCTGCCGCACGGTTTCCGTCAACGCCGGCCCCAGGGCGCTACCGCCCGCCGCCGGCGTCCCGTCCGTCCGTGCGTTTTCCACCGAGCGCCCGCCCGCGACGTTGTCGCCCCGCCGCCGCAACCGCCCGCCGGTGCCCGCCCGCGGCGCTACCGCCCCGCCTCAGCCAGCCGGCGCCGGCGCCCCGTCCTGCGGCGCATTGCCCGCCAGCGCCGGCCCCAGGGCCTCTTTCAGGGGTGCCAGCCAGGGTTCGAAGCGGCGCCACTGCTCCATGCCGTCGCGGTAGATGGGTTGCCGCACCTGCTCGGAGCTGGGCGTGCGAATGTTGCGCCGGGTTTTGTAGAACTCCAGGCAGCTTTTCTCGAAGGGCAGGTCGCAAAAATCCAGGATGCGGCGCACTTGGGTCTCCAGGTCGTCAATCACGTCCTCGTGCATGACCCGCAGGACGAAGCCGGGCAACACCCGCTCCCAGTGTTCCATCAAGCGTACGTAGGCGCGGTAATAACGCCCGGTTTCTTCCAGGCCGTAGCTGAACTCCTGCCCTTCTGCGAACAGTTGCTTGAAGCAGCTGAAACAGCACGCCATGGGGTCGCGCCGCGCATCGATCACCCGGGCCCGGGGCAGGATCAGGCGAATCAGCCCCACGTGCATGAAGTTGTTGGGCATCTTGTCGACGAACATGGGCGCAGTCCCCCGGTAAACGCGGGTGTGCTTGATGTACTGCTCCCCGAACCGCCGAAAATAATCCTGGTCCAGCTCATGCAGTATGGCCGGGTACCGGGACTTGCCGTTGGTTGACCGCCCCCGCAGCTTCTGCACCAGCGCCAACACGTTGTGCAACTCCATGGCGCCGTCCACCATGCTGTGCGAAGCCAGGATCTGCTCTAGCAGCGTGGAGCCGGCCCGCGGCATGCCGACGATGAAAATCGGATCCCGGCAGTCCAGCCCGGCGCCTTGCCGCGCCGCGAACAGCCCGGGAACGCAGGCGTCTATCTGCGCCTGGACCCGCGCCTCCATCCGCTCCGAGCGGTAGCCGCTCTGCTTGCGCTTGACGGCGTTGCCTTTTTCATACCAGGCGAACGCCGCCGCGTACTGCTCGCGGTCTTCCAGGGCCTTGCCGCCGGCAAAATACAGCTGGGCGCGGTCCGCGGTCGCAACGCCCGGGGCCGCCCCGTAGCGTTCGATCCGCCCCAGTTCCTCGTCCGTGAAGCGGTAGGTCTTGGTGTTGGCCAGGCTCCAGTAGGCGTCGCCGCAATCCGGCTTGCAACGATAGGCCCGCCGGTAGGAACGGACGGCGTTCTCCAGCTGCCCCACGGTTTTCTGCGCGTGTCCCAGTTGCAGGTGCAACCCGTGGCGCCGCGGGTGCGCCCGGAGCACCTTTTGATACAGGGCCATCCCCTCATCGAAGCGTCCCAGCCCCACCAAGGCCGCCGCCAAGGCGCTTTGAAACTGCGGGTTGTCGGGTTGCCGCCGCAACAACAGCCGCGCCTGCTCTGCGGCCTGCTCGAAGCGGGTCTTGCGGGTCAGGATGTTGAGATAATCGACGCGCGCTTGCAGGTGTTTGGGTGCGAACGCAACGCAACTTTCCAGCAGGAACTCGGCCTCGTCGTAGATGTTCAAGCGCGCGGCGATGTCCGCCAGCAAGCGCATGCCCTCGATGTGCCGCCGGTGTTTTTGCAGGAAGTCGCGGCACAGCCGCTCGGCCTTGTACAGCCGGTTCTCGTGGACGAGGTCCATGACCTGCACCAGCTCCGGCGGCAACCGCTCCAGGAAATCCAGCCGTTCCTGGAACGCCTGCGCCTGTTGCGCGCGGCCGGCGCGCTCTTCCAAGTTTACCAGCGCTTTCAGACTGGCCGCCAGAGCGGGGTTCAGAGCGGCGGCCCGGGCGTAGGCGCGGGCGGCGGCGTCGCTCCGATTGCAGGATAAAAAGATGTGGCCGCGCTCCTGATGGGCGCGGGCGTGGTCGGGCGCCTCGTCCAGCAAGGCGTCCAGCGTGTCCATAGCGGCTTCCAAGCGGCCGTCGTAACGCTGCGCCACCGCCGCCAGGTAGCGGGCTTCCCGCTCTCTTCGCTCCCCCGGATTGGACGCCAGCGCCTGTTGCGCCAGGCGCTCCGCTTCGTCGAAGCGGGCGTTGCGGATGAGTTCCCGGGCCTGCGCCAGGTCTTTTTTTACGGCGGCGGTCGCCGACTCAGCCGCGGTCAACCCGGCGCTCTCGGCGCCCCGGCGTCCCGGGCGCGGCTTACCGGTAGTCCCAGGAGAAGCGTACGCCAAAGGTGCGCGGGCGGTTGGTCACCACCCGGGGCGTGTACTGCAAGGTATCGATGTGCAACTGGGCCCGCTTGTCGGCGACGTTGTCTGCGAACAGCTCCACGCTCCAGTTGGCGCCCTCCAGCCCCGCCGCCAGGTTCAGCAGAATGTAGTCGTCTTGCACGTAGCGACCGTTGGGGCAGTCAACAGGTTTGTCGTACGTGCCGCAGTTGCCGCCCGCGAAGCGGCCTCCCTCCTCCTCGATCTTCAGCCCCGAGCTCTCGCGCCCGTAGATTCTCTTGAACGTGTCCTCCAGGAAGAAAGCGCTGCCCGAGAGGCCCGACTTGCTTTCGCCCGTGTAGTTGAGACTGCCGGAGACGTAGGCGTTGGTCCCGCCCATGAACGCCAGGTCAAAATCATAGCGGGCGCGCAGGTTGCCGGAGAAGGTGGGGGAAAACGGCAACTCGCTGCCCACCGGCACGGAGATCTCCTGCAGTTGCGGGTTCAGGCGAGTCAGCTCGCTGTCGATGAAGCTGAACGCGCCGCTGAGCGTCAGCTCGGGCGTGGGGCGCCAGGTGAAATCGCCGTCGGCGCCCAGGATCTCCGCATCCCCCACGTTTTCGATGAACACCAGGAAAGCCACGTTGGAGGGGTCAAACCGAGACAGTTGCAAGTCCTTGATGTCCGAGAAATAACCGGTTGCGTTCACCCGCAGGGTGTGGTCCAGCAGGTCCGCTTTCACGCCCCACTCGTAGTTGTCCATTTGGTCCGTGAGCGCGTACGCCGGCACCCGGTAGCCGTCATACACCTTCAGTTCCCTGGGGTTTCTTGCGGCGTTGCCGGCGTGGCGGTTGCTGACGGGCGGGCGAAAGCCCTGCCCGAATGTTGCGAACAGCAACACGTCGTCGGTGGCGCGCCAGTCCAGGGAGGCCCGAAAGATGACGTCGGACTGGTTGATGACGCCGTCGCTGTCCAGGTCGTCCACGTTGAAGCGCCCGTCCTGTATTTCCTCGTAGATGGCTTCGGCGGTGCGAAAGTCCAGCCCGCGGCTGAACGGCGCCCCGCGGCAGGCGGAAGTGTCGCGCGCCTCGGGCCGGCAGCTTTCCCGGCCGGCGTTCTTGAGGGACTCCAGGTCGCCCCGCCCCAGGGCCCGAAACCGCACCGCGGCGTTGTTGCCCGTGGTGGGGCTGGTCTCGTCGTAGCCGCCGCGCGCGACGCTGGAGTCGCAACCGTGCTCGCCGTTGCGGCACCCGAAGGAAACGTTGGTGGCGCCCGTGAGACCGTAGCTGACGTCATACCAGCGCGCCCCGAAACTGGCGGTGAGCCGCGGCGTTATGTCAAAGTCCAGCTGGCCGAACAGGGCGAATTGATCGGTGCGGCGGGTGTAGTCGTTGAGAAAGCTGGTGCCGGCCCCCAACGGCTCGGTGTGGCTGCCGTTGGCGCCCTCGGCGGCGTCGGCTACCAGTCCCAGGCGCGGCCAGGGGCCGTCCCCGTCGTCCTGGGTGGCGGCCTGGTCAAACAGGCCCTGGGCGCGAGTGATCTGCCGGTCCAAAAAAGCGCCGGCGGTGACCCGCGCCCGGTAATCCTGGGGCATGCTGACGCGAAACTCCTGGGTCAGACGGGTGTTCTCGGTGTGTTCCTGGTACTGTATCTCCGGGTCGTAACAGGCGTGGCCCTTGCCGCTGACGTCCGTCGATCCGTCCGCCTCGGTGTGGCACTGGTAATAGACCATGTAGCCGCCGCCGCTGGTGTAGCCGGTGTAGTCCACCAGCGCCTCCACTTCCCGGTCCAGGTAGCCCACCGCGTAAATGAAGTCCAGCCTGCCGATGCGCCCGGACAGGTTCAGGGCGGTCAGCCCGAAGTCGTCGTCCAGCTGGTCCGGCTTGAAGCGGTTGACGCTGCTCTCGCCCGCCAAGTTGGGGTCGTAGGCGAACACCCCCTCCGTTTCCAGGGATTGCCGGGTGTGTTGCACCAGCAGGCTCCAGTCGTCGCCGACCTGGTAGTCCATGCTGATGCGCCCGCCCAGGTAGGTCGCATCGTTGAAGTCGTCCTTGACCAGGGCGCTGTTGTCCGCCGGCTCGAAGCTGCCGTTGGGGTCCGCGAAGTTTTTGCTAGCCGCATTCAGGTCCACGTAGTTGCGGTTCAGCACGTCAATGCTAGGGGAGAGGCCGCCGTTGGCGGGGTCGTTGGGAATGTTGTCAATCCAGCCGGCCTGTTCGTCATGGTAGGCGACGACGCGCACCGCCAGGTCCTCCGTGACCGGCACGTTGAGATAGGCCTGCTGGGCGTGGCTGGCGTCGCCGCCGCGAGTGAAGGAAACATTGGCCTTGACGCCGCCCCGGAAAGCGCCGTGCTCCGGCTTGCGGGTGATCAGGCGCACGGTGCCGGCCTGGGAGCTGGCGCCGAACAGGGTGCCCTGGGGTCCCGGCAACACTTCTATGCGCTCTAAGTCCGCGGCGTACACGTCCAGGTTGCGCCCGCCAAAGGAGACCGGTTGCTCGTCCAAGTACAGGGCCACCGAGGGCGACGCCCCCTGCACGCTGGAGACGGTGTTTTTCGATTGTTCGGTGGCGGCGCCGCGTATGTAGATCTCGCTCTGTCCCGGCCCGGTGCCCATGGTGACCACGTTGGGCAGGAACTTGATGTAGTCGTCAAAGTTGCGGATGCGCAACCCCTCTAACTCCTCGCCCGGCAGGGCTGTCAGCGACACTGGAATGATCTGGGTGGATTCGGCTCGCTTGGTCGCGGTTACGATCAACTCCTCGACCCGGGCGTCGGCCGTGGTACTGACGCCGGCGGCGGTGACGGCGGAGAGAACGGCGGCGCTCATACGACTGCGTTCGGGTTTTACCTGGCGTGGCATGTCTGGCGTTTCCTCCGTAGTGGGTTGGTTGTTGCCCTGTCGTGTTGAGTGTTGTGCGACATGGTAGCACAAAAAGCCGGCGGGCGTTGCCGCATTTTGGCGCCCGCGGCGTTCCGCGCCGCCGGCCGCGTTGCGGCGTTCCGCGTCGCCGGCCTCGTTGCGGCGTTCCGCGCCGAGGCCGCAACCATGATTTCCCCGTGCGCCGGCGTCGTGTCTCCCCGTAGATATTTTTCACGCTTGTGAATTTACGCCCGTGAAAAAACGCGCACCGCCGACCGCCCGCCGCGTCGGCCAGTCGTTTTTCACGTCCGTGAAAAAGCGCCCCGCCGCCGGCCGGCTGTCAGCCGCACCCGACGGTACACCGTCGCTCAGGCGTGCTTCATATCCGCGAAGATGCGCTCGCTGGTGGCGACCGTCTGCTGTATGTGGCGCTCCGTCGCCGCGCAGGCCGCCGCCGTATCCCGCGCCAGGGACGCCTCCATAATCTCCTGGTGTTCCCGGTCAACATCCCGCTCCTCGTCTCGGGCCAGGATGGAAATGAAGCGGTAGCGCTTGTGCTGTTCGTACAATAAGCGGCGAATGCGCAACAGCCAGGCGGAGGCGGAGGCGGCCACCAGGGCCTCGTGGAACTTCTCGTTGCGCAGCTCCCAGGCGTCCAGGTCCTTGCCGTAGGCGTCCCCGGCCTTGCGCAGGCGATGGTGGGCCGCGATGACGTTGGCCTCCCATTCGTCATCGCCCTTTTCAATGCTCTCCCGCAGGGCTTCACATTCCAACATGACGCGCAAGCGGCTGAGATCCTGCAACTCTTCCAGGGAAACAGGCGCCACCCGGAACCCCCGCTGTTCCTTGACCACGACCAGACCCTCGCCCACCAGCCGGTTCAGCGCCTCCCGCAGGGGGCTGGCCCCAACCTGGTAGTCTTTTTGCAACTCCTCGATGCGCAGCTTGGCGCCCGGCTCCAGGCGCCCGCCGATGACGTCCGAGCGCAGGCGCTGGTACGCGGCCTCGGCCAGGGTGCCGGCGGCTAACTCCGACATGTGCGGCGCCGCAACGGGCAAGGCCGCGGCAGGCGTCGCCGCGGCAGGGGCCGGCCCGGCGCCGCGGCGGTGCGCTTCCGGGGAGGAGCGTATTGTCGAGCATGTCGGGTCGGCAGGTTCATCAGGGCAACTCCGGCGACCGGCCGCGGGCACGGTCCCGGGCGCGGGCATCGGAAAATATCGATGAAAAAATAAATTATCGATATAACGCGACAGATGGTGTATGATACCATGCATCGGTGGGGGAAGCCAACCGATGCAACGCCTGCCGCTCCTTATGCGAGAACGCGATTGGCGGCGGGCCAACGGCGCAACGAGACCAAAACATGCTGGAACTATACACGCATCCCATGTCGCCCTGTTCGCAGAAAGTGCGCATCGTGCTGGCGGAGAAGCAACAGGCATGGACGGGTCGTCACGTGGACCTGGCGGCCAAGGAAAACCTGGCGCCGGCGTACCTGCAACTGAATCCCCTGGGCGTGGTGCCCACCCTGGTGGACGAGGGCCGCCCCGTCATCGAGTCCTCCATTATCTGCGAGTACCTGGAGGACCGCTTTCCCGAGCCGCGCCTGCGTCCCGACGACCCCTGGCAGATGGCGCAAATGCGCTTTTGGATGAAGCACGTGGACAACAAGGTGCACCCCTCCTGCGGCGCCTTGCAGTGGCCGCTGGTCATGGCGGACCGGTTGCGGCAGATGTCGGCGGCGGAGCAGGACGCCATGATCGACCGGGTGGTGGAGAAGCCGCGGCGCGAGCGCCAGCGGCGCCTGTTGCGCCACGGCTACGACGCGCCGGACGTTGCCGATGCGGTTGCCGTCTATGAGCGAACCATCAGCGACATGGAGCAGTTGCTGGCGGGGCAAGAGTGGCTGGCGGGCGACCGCTTCTCCCTGGCGGATGCGGCCATGGCGCCGTATTTTCAGACCCTGTATCAATTTGGCTGGTCCGACTGGTACCGCTCCCGACCGCGAACAACGGCCTGGTATGAGAAATGCATGAAGCGCCGCTCCTACCAGGAGGGGGTCGCCGCCGATTTTGATGCGCCGCAGCAAGAGCGGTTGCGCGAAAAAGGCGCCGCGCCCTGGAGCAAGATACAGGCCCTGCTGGGCGCGGCGGCCAACTGAGGCGCGGCGAAACGAACATGAAAGTCACCATAGAACAACATTCCCTGCACTGGGAAGCGGCCCATGCGTTAGTGCGCGCCGCCGTGGAAAAAGCCGCGGCGCTGGAGGCAACAGTTAATGTGGCGGTGGTGGACGGCGGCGGCCACCTGGCCGCGTTCCTGCGCATGCCGGGGTCGCCGTTTCATTCCATTGACATCGCCATCGACAAGGCCTACACGGCGCTGAGTTTCGGCTTGCCCACCTCCCGCTGGGAGAAGATGATGGGGGGCTTGTCGGCGCCGTGCCGCACCAGCCTGGCAACGGCGCCGCGCCTGGCGACCTGCGGCGGCGGCATTCCCCTAGAAGTTGCGGGGCGGCGCGTGGGCGCCATTGGCGTCTCGGGCGCCTCGGAGCGGCAGGACGAGGAGATCGCCC
>CAZDXS010000149.1:0-16600 GCA_964509455.1 uncultured Enterobacteriaceae bacterium
GTGCTGGACCGGCTGGAGGCGCTGGACGCGTTCCGCCGTCCCGACCGCTTCGCCCTGTTCCTGCTGGTCTGCGAGGCGGACGCGCGCGGCCGGCTGGGACTGGAGGAACGGGATTACCCGCAGGCGGGGTGGTTCGCGGAATACCTGGAGGCCTGCCGCCGCGCCCCCGTGGAGTTGCCGGACGGGGAGCGGGACGGCGCGGCCATCGCCAGGCATATCCGCCGCCGCCGCCTGGGGGCACTCCGGGCGGCGCGGACGAACATCGCGGCGCTCGCCGAAGCGCAAGCCCCGGGTTAAGCAGGGTCGCTTCGCCGCCGGGGCCGCCGCCGGTTGCCCTGCGGGCCGGCGCGGCGAGTCCAACTGCGTCTTGGCGGGCCTGCCGGGACACATTATATAAGGGGGCGCACCGGGGAAACGGCGGCCGCCGCGCCCCCGTGGAGGCACCGGCCGGGGAGCGGGACGGCGCGGCCATCGCCAGGCATGTCCGCCGCCGCCAGGGTGCGCTCCGGGCGGCGCGGGCGAACATCGCGGCGCTCGCCGAAGCGCAGGCGCCGGGTTGAGCGGGGGCGTTTCGCTGCGGGGGGAGCCGCCGCCGGTTGTCCTGCGGGCCGGCGCGGCGAGTCCAGTTGCGTCCTGGCGGGCCTGCCGGGACACATTATATAAGGGGGCGCACCGGGGAAACGGCGGCCGCCGCCGTTCGCCCGCAATGGAGGTGCCGGCCGGGGAGCGGGACGGCGCCGTCATCGCCAGGCCTGTCCGCCGCCGCCTGGGGGCGCTCCGGGCGGCGCGGGCGAAAGTCGCGGCGCTCGCCGAAGCGCAAGCGCCGGGTTGAGCGGGGGCGTTTCGCTGCGGGGGGACGCCGCCGGTTGTCCTGCGGGCCGGCGCGGCGAGTCCAACTGCGTCCTGGCAGGCCTGCCGGGACACACTATATAAGGGAACGAACCGGGGAAACGGCGGCCGCCGCCGTTCACCCGCAGTGGAGATTGAAGCCGGAATGCTGTACCATCAGCGCCATGGAACGCCCGGTAAAGCGCTTGTTCGAGGATGCCCCGGTGTGCCCGGACGCCCCCCAGCAGGCGAACCGGTCCCGGGCCGGGCGCACCGGGCAACCCGGGCGCCGTGCATTTCAACCTGCCCCTGTTGCCCCTGTCGCCGTTGTGGTGAACGGCCGCGCTTTCCGCCGACCTTGCGGCCGCCCCGAATCGAGCAAGGCTGGCCCGTTGCGCCGCGAGCGCTCGGTTGCGCCCGGCCGCGCCTGATCCCGTGGAAAGCCCGACCCGACATCAGGTCGTCATCGGCGACGCTCGGCGCCTGGAGCAGACGGCGGACGAGTCCGTTCACCTTGTTGTCACCTCGCCGCCCTACTGGCAACTGAAGGATTACGGCGCGGACGGCCAGATCGGGTTCAATGACTCCTACGAGGACTACATCAACCACCTGAACCTGGTGTGGAGCGAGTGCCACCGGGCGCTGGCCCCGGGTTGCCGCCTGTGCGTGAACGTCGGCGACCAGTTCGCCCGCTCGGTGTATTACGGCCGCTACAAGGTCATTCCTATCCGCACGGAGATCACCCGGTTCTGCGAAACCGCGGGGTTTGACTACATGGGAACCATCATCTGGCAAAAAGCGCTGACCATGAACGCCAGCGGCGGCGCCTCGATCATGGGCTCCTACCCGTACCCCCGCAACGGCATCGTCAAGCTGGATTACGAATCCATCCTGTTGTTCAAGAAGCAGGGCAAGCCGCCGGCGCCGGCGCCCGACAGAAAGGAACGCTCGCGGCTGACCCGGGAAGAGTGGAACAGTTATTTTTACGGCCACTGGAATTTTTCCGGCGTGCGGCAGGACAAGCACCTGGCCATGTTTCCGGTGGAGTTGCCGCGGCGCCTGATCAAGATGTTCTCCTTCGTGGGAGACACGGTGCTGGACCCGTTCCTGGGAAGCGGCACCACCTGCCTGGCCGCGCTGGAGCTGGACAGGAACTCGGTGGGCTACGAGATTAACGAGCAGTTCGTCGACGTTATAAAGGAAAAACTGGCGCCGCCGCAAACCCGGCTGAACTTGCCGGACGTGGAGATAATCCGCCAGGAACCCGGCGAGCGCCCGCCGGACTTCGCCCGCTTGGTGCGGCAGTTGCCGTATGTGTTCAAGGACCCGGTGCAGATGCACAGGAAAGCGGACCCCGGGGAAAAGCCGTTTGGCCCGCAACGGGACGCCCCCGGCCTGCACCGCGTCAAGGAAATCAAGAGGGCCGACCGGCTGGTGCTGGACGACGGGCGGCAAATCGGGTTGCTGGGCGTCCGCCTGCTGAATGAAAAAACCGCGGCGGCGGCAGAGTTTGTTTCCCGCAAGACCCGCGGCAAAAAAGTGTTTGTCCGGTTTGACCAGGAGCAACAGGACAGCGACGGCAACCTGCTGGGCTATCTCTACCTGGCGGACAAGACGTTTATCAACGCTCACTTGATCAAGCGCGGCCTCGCCGTCGCCGACCGCGATGTTCAGCACCGGCATCTGGGGCGGTTCCTGCGCTACCAGGAAGAGGTGAAAAATGGCTAAGGAGTGGATACTGAACAACGTGATGAACCGCTTTCAGTTCAACTACAAACGGAATGTGGGCGCGGTGTCCGAGGAAATCCGAAAGCGCGCCCCCAGGAACTTGCAAGAGTGGCGCGATTACTACTTCGCGGAGGTGCGGAAGAAGGCGGAGATTGAAGACCTGGGCCGCCGGCTGTACGGCAGAATCAGCGAGGATGTTGCCGCCGAGCTGAAGGAAATCACCGAAAAAGACTGCATAGAGTACATGCTGGAGATGGTCATTGAACGCACGTACGAGGGCTACGACACGGAGATAAAAACCATCAACGGCCGGCTTGAGAAAGCTCTGGGCGTTGAAATCTCGCCCGCGCCGGACGACTGGGACCGGGGCTACAACGTGGATTTTTTCATCGAGGTGAAAGGCCGCTTCATCGGCATCCAGGTCAAGCCCGTCAACAGCGCCCCCCACGTTTACCAGCTACACAAGGAACGGGCCCTGCAAGAACAGACCCACGCCGCGTTCAGGGAAAAATTCGGCGGCGGCGTGTTTTACGTGTATTCCATCAAGAGAGGCGGTGACAAGGAAGTCGAGAACGTTGAGGTCATCGAGGAGATTCGCAAGGAAATCAGCAGGCTGGCCGCAAGCGCAGATTAGGCGGGCGCCCCGCTCAGGGGTTACTCATGGGTTCTGGGTGCGGGGCGGCGGCATCCGGCGGGGCGGTCGCGTCTTCGGCACTGGCGCCGCCGCCGACCCGGTACATTTTGGTAGCTACCGTCCAGGCGATGCCGATGAGCAACACCACCATCAGCCATCCCAGCAGGGTGCCGCCGCGGGATTTTTTCATCATCGATACGCTCATGTTTGTCTCCAGTCGTAACGTTGGGCGGTGCGTCGGTGCTTTCGCGCCCGCACCATCAATCTTGCAACGCCCCGTGAGGTGCGCGCCTTGCGCCGCCGCCAGTCAACGGCCGCCGCGCCGGTCGCGCGGCCGGCGGGCCTCCGCCCCCGCCGTCCCGACCCGCATCACCGGTCATTCGCGGCGCTCTCGTTGCCCGGCGCTCCCGCCGCCTGCGCCCTTGCCGGCGGCGTCAGCATCCCTGCCGTCCTGCCTCGCACCCTCGCCGCCCGCGCCGTCCGCACCGCCCGACAGCTCGCCGATACATTGGTCCAGGCGAATGACCACAGCGTTGCCCGCCAGATCCGACACTTTCGCTTCCTGGTGCTGGTCTCTGAGGGTGACAACCCCGTCATGCGGTGTTTCCCGGCACTTTTCCCGGATGATTTCCCCCAGGCAATCCACCAGCATGTCACGGGCTCTCGTTGCTCTGCAACAGGCCTCTCACCAGTTGGTTTGACGCCCTGTTGATGCTGTCTATGGCGTCGTCAAACACCGGCATGTCAATACCGAAGCGATCTATTCCGCGGCGCGTTACGCCGCCTTCATCCGCGATGTACGCGCGTATTCTGGCAGGGTCCAGGGCATCGTCCCCGGCGTATTTGAGACTGCGGCGGGTTGCGTCCTTGCCGGGGAAGTCCCGGCTCAGCATGATCAAGTTGTTGAGCTCCTTGAGGAGGTAGTCGCTGTGGGTGGAGACCAGCACTTTCAGCCCCGCCCGCGTACAACGCGCCAGCAACCGCGCCAATTGCACCTGGTTGGCGGTGTCCAGGTGGCTTTCCGGCTCGTCTATGATCAGCAGGTGGTTTTTGCCGGCTGTGTGCCGCAAAAAGAAATAAAGATCGGCCAATTCCCGGGCGGACGCCGAAGCCAGGTGCAACGGCAGGTTGAAGCGGTTTTTGCCGCGCGCCCTGGAGACAAAGCGCACTTCATCGTTGACCACGCGATAATCGCCGCCCATCAGGTCTTTGATGTTGTCGAACAGCCGGCTCTCCCAGAACTCGCTCTTGTCGTTGCCAAGGTCCGGTATGTCCCTGGCGTAGTCCATATTGTCCTTGATCGGCATCGCGTAACGGCTGGCGGCGCGATTGACGAAAGCATACGTCGCCGCATCGTCTCGGACGCCCTCCGCCGTCATGTTTTGCAACCGGTCCACCATGCGGCTCTTGGCGAAATCCAGCTCCCGGCGAAACAGCGAGATGCCGAACCGGTCGGCGGAGATGATGAACGGGTCGGGCAACGCGCCCATCGTGTCCGTCAGCAGAAAACTGGTGTAGGCATATTCCAGCGCCGCCGCCGTTTTCTTCTTGTCAATGCTCCGACGTTGCGATTCCGCCCTGTTGAGGGACACGTGGATCTTGCCGGCTGCCGGCGTGAACAAAAATTCGCCCACACCCGTCATCTGCCGACGGCCGGTCGGGAGGTCGTCCCCGGTCGCGCCCGGGGCGTATTCCGCCAGTATCGACGCTTCTTTGAACTTGTCGCCCGGGGCCTTGAACACTGCGGGCAACAGCTTTTCGGAATAGGCATCGGATATTGCCCGGAGCAACCTGGCGCGTTGCTCGTTGAAGGGCGGGCAATCCACGGTGATGCTCGCGGCGCCCTCGCACAACGCCCGGGAAATCTGCCGGAGGAACGAAAAGCCGCCCAGCGCCGCCAGGCCCCGGGGCAACAAGCGGCCAAAGCCCGACCAGGACTGCCAGGTTTTCAGCAGGCCGTAGAGGGCATAAACCAGATAGGTCTTGCCCGTGTTGTTGCGGCCCGCGATGATGGTGAGGTCGCCGAGTTCGAGCTCGGCTTCTTTCACCGGGCCCATGTTTTTGAAGTGAAACGTCACTGGCCGAACGCCTTTCTTTTCCATTTTCCCTCCTCATAGCGGGGTTGGAGTTGCTGGTCGGCGGGCGCGCCCGCCGGGATTACTGTGATTGTGTGTGCGCCATGCCTGTTTCCTGCCCGCCCGGCGCCGCGTTGTTATCGCACGGTCGGGGCGGTCCTCGCAACGGCGACCCCCCGGCAACGCCAAGCGCCGCCCGGGGCATCATCCACGGGGGCAAGCATAACAGGGCAAGGGAGTGCTTGTCAAGCGGCTGTGCCGCTTCACAACGTATGTCGTTTTGGGTGGTCGGTGAACAGCGTCTGGAGCGGGAGGCTTCAATCCCAGCGCGTGGTGGGGTCGCTCGGTGTTGTAGTACGCCGGCCATTTTGCCAGGGCGCGGTTGGAACGCTCGTTGCGGGCGTTCACTACGGCGACCGGGGGGTACGTCCACCAGTGGGCGATGCCGTGTTGCGTCAGTTTGTTCTCTAAAGTCTTTGCCGAACTCCGGGCCGACGGCAACAAGCGGTGGTTCCGGCTCCCATAACTTGTGTCGCTTGCCGGGTTTCAGTTGCGGATTATGGCGCGGCCGGCGCGGCATCTGCGGGCGGCGCCGCGCCCGGCGCCGCGGGCGGGTTCAGAAAAGCGCCCAGGCCGCTGGTGCGGCGGCTGGTGTTCTCCAGGGCCTGCCGCCACAGGGCCTCGTTGCCGTGGATGCTGAGCCGGCTTCGGGCGCGGGTGGCCGCCGTGTACAGCAGGGCGCGGGTTTGCAGTTGCTCGGCGCCGCCGGGGGCGTCGTCCAGCAACAGTATTACGTGGTCGAACTCCGAGCCCTGCGACTTGTGGACGGTCATGGCGAAACAGGTCTCCCAGTGGCGCAGGCGCAGGGCCGGCTCGCGCCGCATTTCGCCATGCTCGTCCGCCAGGTCGGGGAACGCCGCCTGGCACTCGCCGTCGTCGTCCAGCAGGCATATCCCCACGTCGCCGTTAAACAGCATGAGCTTGTAATCGTTGCGGGTGACCATCACCGGCTTGCCGGCGTAAAAATCCTGCCCGGGGCGCTTCAGCCCTTGTTGCTCCAGGGCGGTTTCCAGCGCTTGGTTGATGGCGGCGACCGCCTGGCGCCGGGGGCAGAGGACACGGGCGCTTTCCAGCGCGCGCAACAGCTTCGCGGCATCCGTTTCGCCGGATTTTAGCAACGCAATGTAGTCCGCAAAGAAAGCCGCCAGGTCCGCTTTCTGCAACTCGGACAGCTCCAGGAAGCGCACGCCGTCCTGGTCCGGGCCGAAAGCGGCGGTTCCCGTCTTGATTTCCTGAGTGAGCCGCCCCAAGCCGCTGTCCGCCGCGAAGCGGTAGTTGCGTTCGAAGCGGCACACCGCATCCACCAGCCGGTGGCCGCTGTCGGCCGCGGGCAATCGCCCCCGGACGAATTCTTGCGCCGCGGCCGCAAACGCCTGGGAATAGCCGTTGACCCCGGCGCACAGGTCCGCCAGCACGCAACCCACGTCAATGGACGGCAACTGGTCGGCGTCTCCCAGCAGGATGAGCCGGGCGTTCGGCGGCACGGCGCTGAGCAGGCGGTGCGCCATGGACAGGTCGATCATGGAGGCCTCGTCGACAATCAGCACGTCCGCGTCAATGGGATTGTCGGCGTTGTGGCGCCAGCCGCCGCCGTCAGGTCGCATGCCCAGCAGGCGATGCAAGGTGACCACCTGGTCCGCCAGCTCCAGGCCGGCCCGCGACAGGTCGTCGCCCAGGGACTCCTTGAGGCGCATGGCCGCCTTGCCGGTGGGCGCCGCCAGTCGGATGACGGGTTGCTTCTCTGCGAGCTCCAGCAACAGGGCGACGATGCGCGCCACCGTGTGGGTCTTGCCGGTGCCGGGGCCGCCGGTGATGATGAGCAGCTGCCGGGTCAGGGCTTGCAGGGCGGCGAGCCGTTGCCGGTCCGGCGCCGTGTCGTCCGCCTCGGGAAAAAACTTGTCCAGCTCCTCCCGCAGGCGCTCCGGGGCCGCGCACGGCAGGGGGCGGTTGCGAGCGCCTAACAACGCCGCTGTCTGTTTTTCCCAGGCGAAGTAGCGTTGCAGATACAGCAGGTTGTCGCGCAACACCAGGGGCGCGGCGGCTTCCCCGTCGCCGCCGGTGCCAACGCATGGCAGGGCCTGCAGGCGCCGCACCGCTTCCTTTGGCGCACCGGCAAGGTCCAGGCAGCTGTGTTGCTGCGAGACGGCATCACAGAGTTCCTCCACCAAGGCGCGGGTCTCCTCGTCCAGGGCGGCGCCGCGGCGTTGCAACAAGTCGACGAAGTAGTGGCCGATGGCGGGGCCGGCGGGTGCGCTGTGCCGCATGGCGCTATTGTCCCGCCGCCGGTCCGCCGCTCGGCTCGGCGCCCGGCCCGCCGCCCAACAACCCGTCCAGCTCTTCCACCAGGGAAGCCGGCAGGCGATGAAAGTAAATGCCGTTGTCCCCGCCCCGCTTCCCTTCCATGCCGCGCAGGAACAGGTAAAAGACGCCGCCCAGATGTTGCTCGCAGTCGTAGTCCCGGGAGCGGGCTTTCAGCCAGCGGTGCAACGCCGCGGTATATACCAGGTATTGCAGGTCGTAGTGAAAGCGTTCAATTTCCCGTTGCAACCGGTCGGCGGCGTAATCCTCGAAAGAGGGCCCCAGGTGGTTGGACTTGTAGTCCAGCACGTAGTACTTGCCGTCATGGCGAAACGCCAGGTCGATCAGGCCGGTCATCATGCCGGCCGGCTGGAAATCCGGCCCCGGGTCAAAACTCTCCAGGTAGCCGGCCTGGCGCATTTTCTGCACGGCGGGAGCGAAGTTTTTCACGGGAAAATGAAACTCCACCTCGCACAGGCGGTCCTGTTTCCCCACCTGCTCCAAGGTCGTTTCCAGGGGATGCAACGGCGTCTCCAGCATATCGTCCAGCCATTGCGCCAGCACGGCGCCCCACCGGCGGCGGCTCGTCAAGCCGAGGCGGTCCAGGGCGGCATTGGCGGCGGTGCGCCGCACTGCCGCGTCCGCCGCCGGGTCCAGGTCTTCCAACATGCCGTGCAACGCCAGTCCCACTCGCGGCCCCCGGGGGAAAGTGAAGCGGGAGAACGCCTCGCCGCCGGCCGCGGCGTCATCGCCGGGCGCCGGGCCCTCGCGGTCGTTGCCTGCCGTCGTCTCCGCCGCCGCCCCGGCGTCGTCCGCACGCTCGTCGTCCGCGGCTTCTTGTTCACGGTCGCGCATCCAGGCGGACATGCTGGAGTAACTGTGCCGGCGGCGGCTGCGATCAATCTCCGGCAGGGGGCGCGGCGGCGCCAGGGGCGCGGGCGGTTGCGGCGACTGGTACGGAAGCGCCTGCTGCTCCTCTGCGTCCGCGTTCACCAGGTTGTACAGCGGCCGCGGGCGTTCTCCCTGAAATGGGTGACCGCCCAGAAAGGGCCAGTCAGGATCCGGCAGGTCAACCAACGGCGCCGGCCGCAACCCGGCCGCCTCTCGCCAGGCGTCCCACTTCTCCCGAACGGCCTCCAGGACTGCGGGGAGGGGCGGGCGCGGCAGCTCCCGCAGGTTCTCGCGCAGGCGCAGCGCCAGGCCTTCCGCCAGTATTTCCCGGCGCTTGGGACTGCCGGCAAGACCCAGCATGCGCGCACAGGCGCTGCCCGACAACAGCTTGTGTTGCTTTTCCTCTTTCAGGGGCAGACCCACGCAACAGCGATAGCGCGCCCGGGTCATGGCCACGTACAGCAGGCGCAGGTCTTCTGCGGCCCGCTCGCGCCGGGCGCGTTCCCGGTGTTCCTCGTTGTCGCCCACTTCCAGGCAGGCCTGGTAGGGGCCGCCGCCGGCGCCGTGCGCGTGGTGGACGGCCGGTTGCCCGCCTTTCACCTGGCGCGGCTGGAACGCCGGCATGGGGATCATGACCACGTCGTACTCCATCCCCTTGGCGGCGTGCATGGTGACGATTTTCACCAGGTTCTCGTCGTTTTCCAGGCGCAGTTGCCTGCGTTCCTCCGCGTCGCCGTCCTCCTGTTTTTCCCGGATGAACCAGTGCAACAGGCGGCGCATGCCGGGCGCCTCTTGCTCGCCTTCTTGCAACAGCTCCGACAAGTGGCGAAAGTCGGTCAGCTCCCGCTCGCCGTTGCGGGTTCGCAGCCATTTCTGGGCGATGCGGCGCTTTTGCAACAGGCGGTTCAGCATGGCGGCAATGCCGTCCTGGGCCCAGGCGTCGTGGTATTCCTGGAACTCCTGCAGGGTCTCCCGCAGACAGCGGCTGTCCTGCTCCAGCCGCTCGATTTCCCCGGCTTCGCACTGCAACAGGCGGACGGCCAGGGCGTTGCGCACGGCCCGCTCATTGGCGGGGTCCAGGGCCGCCTCCAGCACGTAGACCAGGTCGTTGGCCACCGGTTGATGCAACACGTTTTCCCGGGCCAGGCAGACGCTGGGGATGTTGCGCCGCGCCAGCGCCCGACGGATCTTGCCGGCATGGTCCCAGGACTTGACCAGGAAGGCGATCTCGCCGGCCTCCAAGGCGCCGTCGGCGCCGTCGTGCCGGTCCGCCAGGCGCACCCGGCCCTCGTCCGCCAACCGGAGCAGTTGCGCCGTCTGCGCGGCGGCGTACTCCACGGCGGCGTCTTCCAGGATGTCCTTGTTGGCGCTCAGGCCGGGTTCGCCCACGGTGAAAAACAGCAGCGGCGCAACTTCCTTGTCGTCAATGAACATGGCCCGGTGCTCGCGCACCGGTCGCGCCGGATGGAAAGCAATCCGGTCGTTGTGGTCGAATAGCCCCGCCGTGCTGAACAGGCGGTTGAGCGCCCGCACCAGTTGCGGGCTGGAGCGGTGGTTTTCATGCAAGAAATGAAGGCGGGTATCCACTTTGCTCCACCCGTGAATGCAGGCCTTGAAGTCCGCCTCCTGGTCCAGGCTGCCCAGGTCCAGTTCCTGTTTCAGGCGCTCCATATCCGCCGCGATGATTTCACGGCGCGCATTCAGGTAGGTGTAAACGTCCGCCCCGCGAAACTGGTAGATGGACTGCTTAGGATCGCCTATCATCAGCAACCCGCGGTCGCCGGGGGCGCCGGCCGGGTAGATGGCGGAGAGGATTTCGTACTGCACGTTGTCGGTGTCCTGGAACTCGTCAATCATGGCCATGGGCCAGCGTTGCGCCAGGGCGGCGCCCAGCTGCGACTCCCCTGCGTCCGAGCGCGGCGAGCGCCGCAACGCATCGCGCAGTTCGACAAGCAGGTCGTCCGAGGTCAGCAACCGCCGGCGGCGCTTGACGGCGCGCAGGCGCGCCCGCACATCGTCCAGGGCCAGCCGCCACAGGTCCGCCTTGAGGGCTTCGCGCACCGCTTGCAACCGGGTCCAGACGCTGTCCAGCCGCTCTAACAGGGGATGGTCGGGCAACACCCCGCCTTTGCCAAGAGCGCCCTCCAGGGCGGCGCGGCGGTAGGTTTCCCACAATGGATTGAATACGCCCGCGTCCTGCTCATCCCGGCAGAAGTCGTCCATCGCGGCCAGATATTTGTACGGCTTGGTGCTTTTTTTCAAGCCGGCGCCGGCCAGCCGGTCCTTGAAATGCTCCTGCAACCAGGTGCGTTTGCAGGCCCGCATGTCCTCTTGCAGGGCGTTCAGCTCGTCATCCGTCACGCGGGCGGCCGGGGTCAGCATCAGGTCTTCTAAGAAGGCGTACGGGCGCATGCCGGCGGCAAGTTGCTCGGGAGTCTGCCAGAAGCCGGCGGCGACCTGTTTGCGGGGGCCGTCCAGGGCGCTGATGGTCGCGCGGAAGCAATCGGCCGCGGCTTCCCGGAACAGCGCCTCGTCCTGGTCGCGGCGTTCCTGGCGGAACAGGCTGCCGGTATCGAAAGACTGCTCATCCAGGACCCGGCCGCAAAACCCGTGAATGGTGAAAATGCAGGCCTCGTCCGCCAGGCGGGAGGCGTTCTCCAGCCGCGCCAGGTCCGCGTTGCGGTCGGCGCTGCGGTGCGCCAACATGGCCAGGAAAGGGTCTTCGTCGTCTCCCTGCCGCAGGGCCTGGCGCGCCTCGTCAATGCGCCGGCGGACGCGGCGCTTCAACTCGGCGGTGGCCGCCCGGGTGAACGTCAACGCCAGGATTTGATCGACGCCCAGGGGCGAAAAACCGGTGTCGCGCCCCAACAACAGGCGAATGTACAGGTTGGTGATGGCGTAGGTCTTGCCGGCGCCGGCGCCCGCCTCGATCAGCTGGTTGCAGTTCAGCGGCGTGAACCACAGGCGGCTCGCCTCCCCGGGGGGGATTCCGGCGGCGGGTTCCAACATCATGGGTGCATAATCCCGTCATGAGGCGAATAGCCGGTCTCCGCCGCCAGCTTTTTCGCCAGCTGCTCGTCCTCCAGGGACAAAATACCCGGAATCGGCGTTTTTCGGTCCATGTTGTTCTCCAGCAGGGGATGCCAGAGGATGAAGGCATGGCGGGCGAACTCTTCCAGCTGCGATTGTTCGCGCAGGCGCTCGGGCAATTCGAACAACCGCGCCCAGTGGCGGTCGGCGCTTTCCCCGAACCCGGACCATCCGTCCCAGGCTTTTGCGGCGGCTTCTGCGGCGGCATGCCGGTTGCTCTTTGTGGTCCAGGCCTCGTACCACTGCTTCGAGGCGTCGGGCGGCAACAACAAGGGGCGGGTCAGTCCCAGGCGGGACAACTCCAGGAGGCGGCCCAGGTATTGGCGGCAGGTTCCCGCGTCCAGCGCACGGAAACGGAAATCTATAACATTATTACTCTTTTCGTCGAGGCCCACCACTTTCGTGAGCAGGTCCCCGTGGGCGGCGTTCAACGCCAGGTGGCGCAACCATGCCGTGACCAAGCGCTTGCCCTTGAGCTTGCCGGCGTGATAGTACGTGTGAATGTCGCCATAGACCTGCTCCACCCGGTATTGCAACTCGGCGCCCGTCAACGGGATAATGCCGGAGCGGGGCTGATGCTCCAGCTCCAGGGTCTCTCCCAGGGCCTTGTGAAGTTCCCGGGCGCGCCGCAACGGCTCTTGCAACAGCAACTCGCCGGCGGCGCCGGGCAAGGCCCGCCCCGCGGCCCGTTGCCGTTGCGCCCACTCCTCTTCGTCGCCGCCGTGCAACAGCCAGTCCAGGGCGTCGTCCGCCAGCTGGTAGGTCTCCAGGGCGTCCAGGGAGAACGGCTCCGTGTCTTGGAACACGGCGTCTTCCTCGCTGAAATAGACGCCCAGTCGTTGCGTCAGGAAAAATTGGGCGGCGTTGCAAAAAAACCGCTCCAGCTGGTCCAGGGACCGGCAGGGCGGTGCGCTGTCCGCGGCAAGCGGCTCGGGACAGAACTCCGGCTCCGCCGCCGGCGCGGCGCCGTCCGGGCGCCACAGGGCCTGGAAAGATTGCCGGGGGTCGTCCCCGTGGTAGCGCCGATTGAACGGTTGCAAGGCATGGACCTGCGGGCGTATGCCGTCTGCGTCGAAGCGGGCCTGCAGACAGCGCAACCATTCGGCCGCCAGCATGGACGGCGGTTTTTCCTGGTTGTCCCGCAGACCTTGTCCTACGTAGCTGAGGCAGAACGCCTCGCCGGCGGCCAGCAGGGACTCCAGGAACAGCTGGCGGTCGTCCTGCCGCGACGACCAGTCGCCCGGGCGGCGGATGCCGTTGCGGGGCGACAGCAAGTCGAAAGAATGAAAATGCTCTTTTTGGGGGAACTCGCCGTCGTTCATTCCCAGCAGGCAGACGACGCGATAGGGTACGCCGCGCGCGGCCGCCAGGTCGGCGACCCGCACCCCGCCGGCGGACGGGTTGCCGCGCTCGCCGGCCGTCGCCAGTTGCCGTTGCATCCAGTAATGGACCAGCGCGGCGGAGACGTCCTGCTCATAACCGCCGGCGGCGGCCGCGGCGGCCAAGGCGTCCGCAAACCCGCGCAACCGCTCCAGCTCCGGATCCTCGCTTTCGTCCGCCGTGAAAAAATCCGCCAGCAACTGGTACAGCAACGTCCTCCAGTCCTGCGGCGAGCGCTTTTTCGTCAGCTCGCGGCGCAGCCTGCCCAGGCGCTCGATGAAATGCGCCAGCGCGGCCAGCAAGGGAGCCTCGTCCGGGGCCGTCTCGCAGGGCAGGAGGCCCTGCCACGGCCGTTCCTCCGTCATCGCGAAGCCCAGCAACAACCGGTCCATGCCGAACTCCCAGGTATTGCCCGGTTGCGGCGGCACTTGCCAGTGTTGCGCCTTGTGCGCCCCGTCCAGCTCCCAGCGAATGCCCGCGTCCCGCACCCAGCGGGCGAGTTGCGGCAGGCGATCCGGCGTTATGCCGCACCGACGCGCCACCGCGGGGACGTCCAGCATGCCCATGACGTCGGCGGCGGTGAGCCGCGATTCCGGCAGTTGCAACAGGTCCAGGAAAGCGCCGCCCAGAGGCGAGCCCGCCGCGGCGTTGCGCCCGACCACGGCGAACGGCAGGCTCTCGCCGAACACCGAACGAATGAAAGGGAGGTAGGCGGCAATGTTGGGCGCCGCCACCAGTATCTCCCAGGGGCGCAGGTCTTTTTTCTGGTCCATGAGCCGCAACAGCACGTCGTACGTCGCCTCCACCTCCCGCAACGGGCTGTGGCAGGAGTGGAGTTGCAGGCTGTCCTGCTCCGGCGGCGGTGCGGGCGCGGGCGCATCGGCGGCGGCCCCGGCGGTCAGATCCAGAATGTCGTTTTTCACCATCCCCAGGGCGGTGTCCGCGTCATGCTCCCGAAAGTGCTCCTGGCTGCGCAGGGTCGGCGTCTCCAGCAACATTTCGAAGAACTCTTGCCCCTGCTCGCCCAAGTAAGCCAGCAGGGGGTTGCCCTCCTCCAGGTACTGCTCCTGCGGCGTCGCGACGCGGTCGGCGCGACGCGCCTGCTTCTTTTTGGATACGATGTCTCCCCAGTAGTCCCGGCAGGGATTGAGGAAGTACAAGTCAACATCGATGCGCTCTGCCAGCGCTTCCAGCGCCTGCAACTGCGCGGGGGGCATGGCGGACAGCCCGAACACGGACAACCGGGGCGGCAGGGCGTCCTGGGGATATGCGCCGCTTTTCAGTTGCTCCATCAACAGGCCTTGTTGCGCGGCGCGGTGGCGGGCGGCGTCTTCCTCGCCCAGGTCCTGCAACAACGCTCGCCACAGGGCCGGTTGCCAGCGCTGGGACGACTCTTTCGGTTCGTTCCTGCCGGCGGCCCAGGCCGCCGCCCACTCCGGGCGGTAGGACAGGTAGCGGTCGAACAGCCGGGCGATTTCATCGCCCAGCTGGTAGCGCCGCAGGTCGGCGTCCCCGGGTTGCTCCAGGTAGTTTTGCAACTGCGGGTCCTGGACTTCGCCCTGCTCCAGCAGTTTCATCAGGCGCCAGGACAGGCGGGCGGGGTCAAAAGGCGACTCCCCCGGCGCGGCGTTCGGCAGGCGCCGGCACAGCCGCCACAGAAAGGCCGCCAGGAACTCGCAGCTCACGTTGGCGGCGACGCCGTGGGCCACGGCCAGCCGCTGTTTCAGCCATTGCGCCTGCCCGTGGTTTTGCACGACCACGGACAAGGGAACGAAAGGGTCGCCCGGTTCGCCGTTGCGCTCGCAGAAGACGTCCGCCAGCACGGCGGCGCGGTTGGACTGGATCAGCTCAAACACGGCGTTGCCCGTGGGCGCCGGGCGTTTGCCGCGGCGGTGGGCGCGGCGCTTGGCGTGCGGGTGCGCTGTGGGTGCGCCGCCGGCCGGCAGTCAGTGCCGACCCCTGGTCGTGCGGCGGGCGCGGCGTCTGTCGCGGCGGCGGGTGCGGCGCTTGGCGTGCGGGTGCGCTGTGGGTGCGCCGCCGGCCGGCAGTTAGCGTCGGCCCCCGGTCGTGTTGCGGGCGCGGCGTCTGTCGCGGCGGCGGGCGCGGCGCTTGGCGTGTTGGTGCGCTGTGGGTGCGCCGGCGGTCGGCGACGATTGCCCGTCCTCATGCGTGCGGCGGACGCGGCGTCCGCCGCGGCGGCGGGGGCGGCGCTTGGCGTGCGGGTGCGCTGTGGGTGAGCCGCCGGTTGGCGGCAGTTAGCGCCGGCCCCTGGTCGTGTTGCGGGCGCGGCGTCTGCCGCGGCGGCGGGTGCGGCGCTTGGCGTGTGGGCGTGTCGTGGGTGCGCCGCCGGTTGGCGACGATTGCCCGTCCTCATGCGTGCGGCGGACGCGGCGTCTGTCGCGGCGGCGGGTGCGGCGAGCGCGGCACCGGGTGCGGGAAGTGCTCCGGACACAATGAGGCGCCGGGCCGCGCCCACTCCGCCCAGCGGCGCCTGGGCCGCGGTCTCAGGCGGCAAACTTATGGTTGCTCATCCTGGTGTTTGCGACCCAGATCGGCATAGTGTTTGGCGGAGTACTCCAGGTAGGACAACTCTTCGTCGGTGAGTTTGCGCACCTGCCGGGCCGGCGCCCCCACGTACAGGTAGCCTCTTTTCAGCACTTTCCCCGGCGCGACCAGGCTGCCCGCGCCGATGACCACCTCGGATTCGATGACCGCTTTGTCCATGATGGTGCTGGCCATGCCGATCAGGCAACGATCCTCTATGGTGCAACCGTGCAACATCACCTTGTGGCCGACGGTGACGTCGTTGCCGACCGCCGCGCGGTCGCCGCCGGGATTGAACGGGGCGTCATGGTTGACATGCACCACGGAGCCGTCCTGTATGCTGGTGCGCTCGCCGATGACGATGGAGTTCACATCGCCCCGCAACACCGCCATGGGCCATATCGTAGAGCCCGCGCCAATGGAGACGTTGCCGATGACGACGGCCGCTTCGTCAACATACGCCGAAGCGGCAATGGTGGGAGTGATGCCTGCAAATGTCCTGATCATGACCAAACCGCGTGATTGAATGGCGCGCCCGGAGAGATTCGAACTCCCGACCGCCTGGTTCGTAGCCAGGTACTCTATCCAACTGAGCTACGGGCGCTTTGTGCCGGATCGTTTCGGGGTTGCCGCGCACTGCCGCGCCGCGCACCCGAAAGCCGTCCGTCTATTCTACAATAGTAACGGCGAGCTTGCACGAAAAATTATCGATGCGGCGACAGGTATTGACGCGGCCGCCGCATCGTTGATGTTGAAGCGCCGGGCCGCCGCGCCGTTAGCCCGTGCAATTAACATGAGTCCTTAGCCACCGGAGTACCGCCATGAAAGCGATGATCCTGTCCCGCACCGCCCCGCTGGCCGTCAACGGGCGGCCGTTGCAACCGGCGGACCTGCCCGTGCCGGAACCGGGGCCGGGAGAGGTCCTGGTCAAGGTCTCCGCCTGCGGCGTCTGCCATACGGAACTGGATGAAATCGAGGGGCGCCTGCCGCCGCCGCGCCTGCCCGTAACACCGGGGCATGAAGTGGCGGGCGTCGTCGCCGGGCTGGGGCCAGGGGCTTCGCGCTTTCAGCC
>CAZDXS010000150.1:0-4844 GCA_964509455.1 uncultured Enterobacteriaceae bacterium
CCGCCCCGCCGACTACGCGCGGGCGCCGCGCCCGACAACGCGCCTCAACGACTGACGCCTCCCCGCCGACTACGTGCGGGCACCGCACCCGACAAGGCCCGCATCAACGACTGAGGCCGCCCAGCCGACTGCGCACGGGCGCCGCGCCCGACAACACTCTCAACGACTGACGCCGCCCCGCCGACTACGCGCGGGCGCCGCGGCCGGCAACGCGCCGCAGCGAATGACGCGCCCCCGACCCCGCACGGACGCCGCGTCCGACAACGCCCGCCTCAGCGAATAACGTCAATCCCGCCCATGTACGGTTGCAGGACCGCCGGCACCCGCACGGCGCCGTCCTCCTCCTGGTGGTTTTCCATGACCGCCACCAGGGTGCGGCCGATGGCGAGGCCGGAGCCGTTCAACGTGTGCGGCGGCTCCGGCCGGCCGCCGGCGGCGGGATTGCGCCAGCGGGTCTTCATCCGCCGCGCCTGGAAGTCCTCGAAGTTGCTGCAAGAGGATATTTCCCGGTACTGCTGCTGGCCGGGCAACCAGGCCTCCAGGTCGTAGGTCTTGGCGGCGGAAAACCCCAGGTCGCCGCCGCACAGGGTCACCACCCGGTACGGCAACTCCAGCCGTTGCAAAATGGTCTCGGCGTGGCGGGTCAACTCCTCCAAGACGGCGTAGGAATCAGCGGGACGAACGATCTGCACCAGCTCCACTTTCTCAAACTGGTGCAAGCGCAACATGCCCCGGGTGTCCTGCCCGTAAGAACCCGCCTCGCTGCGAAAACAGGGGGAGTGGCAGACGTATTTGCGCGGCATCTGCGCATCCTCGATGATGGCGTCCCGCACCAGGTTGGTGACCGGCACTTCGGCGGTGGGAATCAGGTACAGGTTCTGCTTCTCGACTAAGAACTGGTCTTCGGCGAACTTGGGCAGTTGCCCGGTGCCGAACAGGCTGTCCGGGTTGACCAGGTACGGCGCGTTGACCTCCAGGTAGCCGTGCTCTTGCACGTGCACGTCCAACATAAACTGCGCCAGGGCCCGGTGCAGGCGCGCCAGGGCGCCTTCCAGCACCACGAAACGCGACCCGGCAATGCGCGCAGCCGCTTCGAAATCCAGCAACCCCAGAGTCTCGCCCAGGGTCACGTGGTCTTTTATCTCGAAGTCCACCCGGCGCGGCTCCCCCCAGCGCCGCACCTCCTCGTTGTCTGCCGCCGCGGCGCCGGCCGGCACGCTGTCGTGGGGAATGTTGGGGACTTCGTGCAACACTTCTTGCAACTCTTCCTGAATTTTCTCCAGCCCCTCCTCGCGGGACCGCAACTCCTCTTTCATGGCCGTCGCCCTGGCTTGCAGAGAGGCGCTGTCCTCGCCGGCGGCCCGGGCCTGCCCTATTTCCCGCGCATGGCGGTTGCGGCTCGCCTGCAACTCCTCGACGGCCGTTTGCAGTTCCCGGCGGCGGCTCTCCAAGGCGCGCAAGCGCTCTGTGTCCAGGGTAAAGCCGCGTTTTGACAGGGCCTTGGCGACGGCGTCCAGGTTCTTGCGCAACAGGTGTGGGTTCAGCATCAGTCGGTCTCTTTCTTGTGGTCGTTTTTATGGTTGTTTTGGCGGTCGTTCCGGCGGGCGTTCTTGTCCAGTTCTCTCAGGCGCGCCAGCTTTTCTGCGATGCGGATCTCCAGCCCCCGGTTCACCGGATGATAATAACGCTTCTCCGGCGCCTCGTCCGGAAAATACTTCTCGCCGGCGGCGTAGCCCTCGGGCTCGTCGTGGGCATAGCGGTAGGCGCGGCCGTGCCCCAACTCCCGCATCAGTTTCGCCGGCGCGTTGCGCAGGTGCAACGGCACCGCCGCCGAGGACGAGGCGGCCACGTCTTTCATCGCGGCATTATACGCCTTGTACACGGCGTTGCTCTTGGGAGCGCACGCAAGGAAGACGACGGCCTGCGCCAGGGCCAGCTCGCCCTCGGGGGAGCCCAGCCGCTCCTGGGTCTCCCAGGCGTCCAGCGCCAGGCGCAGGGCGCGGGGGTCGGCGTTGCCCACGTCTTCGGCGGCGGCGCGCGTCACCCGGCGGGCGATGTACAGGGGGTCGCACCCGCCGTCCAGCATGCGCGCCAGCCAGTACAGGGCGGCGTCCGGCGCCGAGCCGCGTATGGACTTGTGCAAGGCGGAGATCTGCTCGTAGAACACGTCGCCGCCCTTGTCGAAGCGGCGATAGGCGGCGCCGCTCATCACCTCCCGCACCAGGGTTTCCGTGAGGCGCCCGTCCTCGACCAGGTCGGCGGCGATTTCCAGCAGGTTCAGGGCGCGGCGGGCGTCGCCGTCGGCGCCGGCCGCCAGCAGGTTCAACGCGGCGGCGTCCCACTCCAGCCCGGCGCCGCCCAGCCCTCGCTCCCGGTCGCCCAGGGCGCGGCTCACCAGGTCCTTGACGTTCTGCTCCGACAGCGGTTTCAGCACGTACACGCGCACCCGGGACAACAGGGCGTTGTTCAGCTCAAAGGCGGGGTTTTCCGTGGTGGCGCCCACGAAGGTGATGACGCCGTTTTCCACGTGGGGCAGAAAAGCGTCCTGCTGCGACTTGTTGAAGCGGTGCGCCTCATCGATGAACAACACCGTGTCGCGCCCATGTTCCTGGCGGTGGCGGCGCGCCTGGTCGATGGCGGCGCGGATCTCCTTGACCCCGCCCAGCACCGCCGACAGGGTGAGAAACTGCGCCTGACAACAAGAAGACGCCAGCCGCGCCAGGGTGGTCTTGCCGGTGCCGGGCGCACCCCAGAACACCATGGAGTGCAGGCGGCCGCTCTCGATGGCGGTGCGCAGCGGCTTGCCCTCTCCCACCAGGTGCTCCTGGCCGACGAACTCCGCCAGGGAGGTCGGGCGCATGCGGTCCGCCAGCGGGCGGTGCGCCCGGCTCTCTTGGCTCTCTTGGCGCTCCTGGCGTCCCTGGTCCTCTTGGCGCTCCCGGCGTCCCTCGTCCTCCTCGATCTCCGGTTGCGCCTTGCCTGCGGCCATCAGCCTTGCGGCCCTTGGCGGGCGTTTGCGCGCGCGTCGATGACGTCCACGCCTGGCGCGGGGACGAACTGGAAGTCTTTCAGGTCCAGGCGGGGATTGCGGCGAATGTTGCGCAGGGTGAGCAACACCTGCTGCCCCAGTCCGTCCAGCAGGGTTATGCGGCGCAACTCGTTGCCGGCAAACGCCAGGCGCAGGGCGCGGTACTGGGCCTGCGGGTCTTTGGGCGTCAGCTCCCACCAGCTGAGTCCGTCCTCGTTGTCCAGTTGCGTCACCTCGTAGTGGGCAGGCACGTTGAAGCCGCCGTGCAACGCCAGGATGGGGCTGTCGCCCGCGGCCGCCGGCGCATCGCTGATGGTGACCTGCTCCAAGTCTTCTTCGTAAACCCACAGGGTCTCGCCGTCGCTGACGATTTGTTGTACGTACGGCTCTCGGTACAGCCAGGAGAACATGCCGGGGCGGCGCAGGCGCACCGTGCCGCTGCTGTTCTCCAGCAACTCACCGGACGCGCCCAACAGGCGCTGCTCGAAATCCGCCGCCATGGTGGTGAACTCCGCCAGGAACGCCTCGATGGGGCTCTCCTCGGCGCTCGCCGCCGCCAGGGGGAGCGACAACGCGCCGAGTAACGCCAGGGCGCAGAGGCGGGCGCGGCGGCGGTTGGCGCGGTTCACGTCCGCGGCGCGATGGCGCCGGGGCAAGCCGACCCAGGTCACGCTTGCGGTACGGCGGCGGCAGCAGGTGCGTGGTTGCCTGCGGCGCAGGCCTCGCAACCATAACCCCGCCCCGGCAAGCATGGACGCAAACGCCCGGCCCGGAATACAAGCGCTCATTTCAAGCGCCGCCCGGATACGCCGGCGCCCAAGGCGCGCCACCACAGCCCTGCCCCGGCAAGCACGGACGCAAATGCCCGGCCCGGAATGCAAGCGCTCATTTCAGGCGCCGCCCGGATACGCCGGCGCCCAGGGCGCGCAACCACAGCCCCGCATCGCATCGACCGCAGTCGTCTCCCCAAGGGACGGCCGCCGCCCGCACGACCAGGGCGCTCACTCCGCCGGCGCCGCCGGCGCTGCGCGAATTTCCCGGCTGCCGTTGGCCTCCAGGGGCCCCACCAGCCCCTCGGCCTCCATCTGCTCGATGAGCCGGGCGGCGCGGTTATAGCCGATGCGCAACCGCCGTTGGATATAGGAGATGGACGCCTTGCGCTCCTCAACCACCACGCGCACGGCCTTCTCGTAGAGCTCGTCGCCGCCCTCCCCCTCGGTCTCCAGTCCCGTCGGCGACGGCGCTCCGCCCTCCTCGGGCGCTTTCACGATGTCGTCCAGGTAGCTGGGTTCGCCGCGACTCTTGATGTCGTTGACCACCTTGTGCACCTCGTGGTCATCCACGAAAGCGCCGTGCACGCGCACGGGGTTGCCGGCGCCGGGCGGCAGGAACAGCATGTCGCCGTGTCCCAGCAGGTTTTCCGCACCCTGCTGGTCCAGGATGATGCGGGAATCCACCCGGCCGGACACCTGGAAGGCAATCCGGCAGGGAATATTGGCCTTGATGAGCCCGGTGATGACGTCCACGGAGGGGCGTTGCGTGGCCAGGATCAGGTGAATGCCGGCGGCGCGCGCCTTCTGCGCCAGGCGGGCAATCAGCTCCTCCACTTTCTTACCCACGGTCATCATCATGTCCGCCAGCTCATCGATGATGACCACGATGGACGGCAGGGTCTCCAGCTCCGGCGCTTGTTCATCCTCTGCGCCGGGGGCCCAGCCGGGGTCGAGCAGGGGTTCGCCGGCGGCCGCGGCCTCTTTCACCTTGCGATTGTAGCCGTTGATTTGGCGCACGCCCAGGGCCGCCATCAGGCGATAGC
>CAZDXS010000151.1:0-29856 GCA_964509455.1 uncultured Enterobacteriaceae bacterium
CCCCATCACCTTGTCGGCGGCGTAGCGCTCCCGAAACAGCGCCAGGGCCGCCCGGGCGCGGCGCCGGCGTTGCTCGGGCTGGTCAATGGCGTCTTGCATGGCCGCCGCCAGCGCTTCCTCGTTGTCCGCCTCGCAAAGCCATCCAGTGCGCTCGTCCAGGATTTCCCGGGGGCCGTTGCAGTCGGTGGCGACAATGGGGATGCCGCATGCCATGGCTTCCAGCAGGGCCAAGGGGAAAGTGTCAACCCTGGAGGGCAACACGAAAAGTTCTGCCTGCGACAGGAAACTGCGCGCGTCATCCACCCAGCCGACAAAATGCACGCGCTCTTCCAGGTTCAGCGCGGCGGCCAGCTCCATAAGTCGGGGGCGCTCCGCGCCGGCGCCGCCCAGGTACAGGCGAACGTCGTTTCGCTCCAGGCGGCTGAAACTGCGCAACAGCAAGTCAAACCCTTTTATGGGTACGAACCGGCCGTACGCCGCGATCCGGGTTGCCCGTTCCCTGTCGTGCGCCGCGGCCACGGGCTCCAGTGTTGAAAAATTGCGGATTATTCTCATTCGGACCGTGGGCGCGCTGTTCATCAATACGTACTCCCGCAAAAAAGGCGAGGGGGCGACCAACGCATCCGCCTGCCTGAAATTTCTGAGGTTCGCAAAACCATGAATGGCGGCGACATGGGGAATCCCCAGCCGTCTCGCGGCCGGCCCCGCATGACGGGCGGTTTTCCCCAGGGAGGAGTGAATGAGTTGCGAACCGTGGTCGCGCGCCAACCGCAAGATTTTTCGGGCTGCGAACAGATCCAACGCGCCCTTATTGCCCAGGACGCGAATGGTCTCGCAACGCAGGTTGTCAAGCCCTTCAATTTCCTCAAGTCGAGCCGCCGCCGGCGCACCGGTCCGGGATATGGCCAGCACCTCGTGGCCGCGCCGGGCCAGGGCGGCGGACAAGTCAACGCAATACTGCTCTGCGCCGCCGTGCTTCGGGGCCAACATCACGGTGCAAATTCTCACAGGGTTCCGCCCCCCGGGCGCCGGCGGTCATTCCCAGCCGCCATAGCTCCGTTCTCTCAGCGGTAAAGCATGGCCGTTCCCAGGCCGCTTGGCCGCCGCGGCGGCTCGAATAGTCTCCCGGTACAGGTTTTCAAACTCCCCCATCACCTTGTCGGCGGCGTAGCGCTCCCGAAACAGCGCCAGGGCCGCCCGGGCGCGGCGCCGGCGTTGCTCGGGCCGGTCAATGGCGTCTTGCATGGCCGCCGCCAGCGCTTTCTCGTTGTCTGCCTCGCAAAGCCATCCAGCGCGCTCGTCCAGGATTTCCCGGGGGCCGTTGCAGTCGGTGGCGACGATGGGGATGCCGCATGCCATGGCCTCCAGCAGGGCGATGCCGAATGACTCGACCCTGGAGGGCAACACGAAAAGATCTGCCTGTAACAGGAATTCGCGCACGTCATCCAGCCAGCCGACAAAATGCACTCGCTCATCCAGGTTCAGCGCAACGGCCAGCTTCATCAGCCGGCGGCGCTCCTCGCCGTCGCCGCCCAGGTACAAGTGAATGTCGTTTCTGCCCAGGCGGCTGAAACTGCGCAACAGCAGGTCAAATCCTTTTATAGGTACGAATCGGCCATAAGCCGCGATCCGGGTTACCCGCTCCCTGGCGTGCGCCGCGGCTGCGGGCGCACACGTCGAAAAATTAGGAATAACCCGTATTCGGGCGGGCGGTATGTTCTTCGCCAGCAGGTACTCACGCAGTATGGTCGTCGGGGGAACCAACATGTCCGCATGCCTGTATCGTTTCATCTTCTTCTCGAAATTATGGACGGCGGCGACATGGGGAATTCCCAATCGTCTCGAGGCCATGCTCGCAATGCGGGCGGCGCCTCCCAGGGATGAATGGATTACCTGCGAGCCATGGCGCCGCACCAGCCGCAGGATTTTTCGGGGCGCGAACGGATCCCGCTTGCCCTTGCCCAGAATGCGAATGGTCTCGCGGCGCAGGTTGTCAAGCCCCTCAATTTCTTCAAGCCGCGCCGCCGCGGCCTCTCCGGCCCGGGATATGGCCAGCACCTCATGGCCGCGCCGCGCCAGGGCGACGGACAAGTCAACGTAATACCGCTCCGCGCCGCCAAACCCCGGCCCCAGCATGACGGTGCAGATTTTCAAAAAGCTTTCGCTGTCGGCCGTGAGCGGCCATGTCCAAGGGTTCATGGTTGTTCTTCTTTTTAGGGGTTATGCACTTGGGTTCACCGGCCGGGCCCGGCACCGGGGCGGGTTGTATGGACTCATAACATTTGAGACAAACTCAGGCGCCGTTGCGAAGTTGCTCAACGTACTCCATCGGGGTACGCAAGTCAAGCGCCTGTATTGATCCCTAACGTATGTCGTTTTGGTTGACGGCAGGCGATGAGCGGCCGCAACAGACAAGCGGCGCTCTCCACGGCACCGTTATTTTCCGCCCTTGGTCCGGTTGTCTTCCTTACACAGCATCTGGCAGTTTTCCGCGATTGTTCTGCCGCCCTCGTGCCAGGGCTTGATGTGATCCGCTTCCATCTCTTCAAACTCAAAATGCTCCTCGCATCTCGCGCAGATTCCATCCTGTCTTTCGTAGGCCTCGCGTTTCATTTTGGGGGTAAAGGCGCGAATGGAAAGATGCTTCTCGTCTCTGGTCAGAACATAAGGGTAGATGCCGGATTTTTTCGTTACATCTTCATTCTCCATCAGCCCGGCGATTTCAGTTTCCAGTTTTTTGGCTTTCAGCGATTTTTTCTTGAACCTGTTGTACAACTCGCCCCAGTTCACGGACTCCATTTCCTTGCGATAAGCGGTAAAAGTCTTTCGCACCCAGGGGATGACTTCCTGAAAATACTCCCACAATTCATCGGCGTTTTCGTCATGCTGATGTTTCGCCATGTAGCCCTTTATGTCGCCGTCGTTGATCCACGAGAGCGCGGTTTGCAAGTATTCTTGCCTGATGGGGGAGCCTTTCAGGAGTGGGCCGCCGTCTTGCGCCAGCAAGTACGCAGCGCAGTTCGTTTTGCTGAATATGAGTTTTGCGGCGGAAAGCCACGGCCCGGTATACACCGCGTTGCGGATTTCCTGATCGCTCAGTTTCTCTCCGGCGATGTTGACAATCTGAAACCAGTCCAGCCGTTCCCGGTCCGTTCCCTCGCAGAAATAAATCATCAGTTCATAGTCCAAAATCTGCTTCTGCTCATCAGTCGTCAGGTTGTGAAAATGGCGGTTGTCGATGGAAAAATCTCCGGCCACATACTGCCCAATGCTGATGGTGCGTTGTTGTCCGTCCAGCACTTCATAATTGCCGTCCTCTTTCACCATCCAGTACATCACGTTCAGCGGAAAGTTTTGCCGGATGCTGTTGATCACTGCATCCCGCTGTTTGTCCTTATAGACGAATTCCCGCTGGTATTTCGGGCGAATGTCCAGCCTGCCGCCATAAGCGGTAACGCCCTCTTCGGCGCTGTCTTGGTAGCCGTCCAGCACTTCTCGAATCGACTTGTTGTGCAGTTTAATTTTCATATTCAGTCACCTGTGTTTTTGTGTTTGATTAAGACACGGCTGTATTTTCTCCTCCCGTTTAAATAGGCGCGGTCTATTTTCCCTGTCCACTTTGGGTTAACTAATTCCGGCAACAAGCCCTGTTTGACATCATAATCACTGCCTAAAATCTCAAACTGATCGGGATTATATGCATCAAAAAAAGTAATCGGCACCCCCATCGCTCCCTCGTAGTCCATAGGCAATTCTTTCGGCTTGCCGACCTCGACAGCATCATAATTATCGTATCTTGGAAATTCCTCTGGCGTGTATTTTTTGTACAGCACAACCCTCTCGTGTCGCTTTTCATAATCCAGGTTCGTGAACCAGCGTACCCCTTTCACTCGAATATATTTATTGCCTTCATCATCAACCCTGAATCCTGCAGCGTTTAATGGATAACCATCCGGCACTCTGAATTCGCGGTCTCCACTGTGAATGCTTGCACCTAGCCATAGTTTATCCTCTCTCATCAGGGGGAATATTTCCTTGTAGGTGATAGCGTTGACGTTGCCAATTATCAAGAACTTTTTATTGTGTTCTGTAAGTTTTGCGACATACTCGCGAAACAGCGAAAATGGCGGGTTGGTCACCACAATGTCCGCTGTTTTCAGCAGCTCGATACATTCCTCGCTGCGAAAATCACCAAGCCCTTTGAGCGGGGTGGCCACGTTGGCATCGCGCTTCAGCAACAACTCAACATCTTTCAGGTCAACCGCCCCATCCGCATCCAGGTCTTTCACCTCGTTGATTTCAAGCTTGAACGGCTCTTTGCCTTGCGGCTTTAACCCCGCCACCTCGAGTAACGGTAAAAAACTACCGCTGATCGAGGACCCCACGTAACTTGTGGTGATGAGCCTTTTTAACCCCAGCGCATTGAAGTTGCTGGCGAAATATTTGAAGAAGTTGCTTTCGTATGGGTCGTCGCAGTTGCAGTACACCGCCTTGCCGCGAAACTGGCCCTTGTAGTGCTTTAACTCTTTCTCAATATCGACGAGCTGGGTATAAAACTCGTCTTTTTTTGCCTTGGCTGCTTGGTTAAGACCCACATTTGAAACTTTATTTCCCATAACTATCGCTCCCGGTTTATCAAGTTGATTGCCAAAATAGGGGCGAGCCCTGACCCCATTGCGCGGCAACAAAAGGTTGATGCGCCAGGGGAGGCGCCCGCCGAAAAGCACCGGCGAGGTCGTAGCGCCAGGCGCTTCCCCCACGAAAAATTGGCTCCCTGGGACGGGCTCGAACCGCCGACCTAGTGATTAACAGTCACCCGCTCTGCCAACTGAGCTACCAGGGAACATCGCAACAGGGCCCGCACGGCATGCCATGCATCCATGCCCGGCCGCCTTGGCGCACGCTCCTGTTGGATAGCGATTATACACGTTCGTTCGATGGGGCGCACCAGGTTTTTGCAAGCGTTGCGCGGCGGCGGTGGGCGCAGATGCGGCGCGGCGGCCGGCGCCCTTGCGCCCGGGTTCAGTCCGGCGGCGCCGGCGCGGCGCATTTCACGCCCATGGCGGTCAGCGCCTGCGCCACGGCCGTTGCCGCTGCCTGCATCTCCTCCGGTCCTAAGTGGCCGATGCAGCCAATCCTGAAACTTTCGGTGCGGGTCAGCTTGCCGGGGTAGATTACGTACCCCCGGTCTTTCAGTTGCCGGTAGAACTCTCCGAATGTGAACGCCTCGTCCCGCGGCGCCAGGAACGTGACGATGATGGGCGCTTGCAGCTCGTCCGGTAGCAAGGTCTGAAAACCCAGCGCCCGCATCCCCGCCGTCAGTGCGCGGCGGTTCTCTTCATAGCGCCGCCCGCGCACGGCAACCCCGCCCTCTTCCCGCAACTCTCGCAACGCCTGGTCCAGGGCCGCCAGGCAGTGGGTGGGGGGCGTGAAGCGCCACTGGCCGCCGGCTTCCAGGCATTGTTGCTGGGCGTACAGGTCCAGGCTCAACGAGTGGGCGTTTCCCGCCGTGGCGGCAAAGGAGTCCCGGGGGGCGATGACAAACCCCAGCCCCGGCGCCCCCTGCAGGCACTTGTTGGCGGAGACGGCGATGGCGGCAAACGGCAGTCGGGCGGCGTCCAGGGGCAGTGCGCCAAAGGCGCTGACGGCGTCCAGCAACAGGCGCTTCCCGTGTTTTGCCACCACCTCCGCGACGTCATCGAGGGGGTTTAGAATGCCGGACGTGGTCTCGCAATACACCATCGCCACGTGCGTGACGTCATCATCGTCGGCCAGGCGCCGGTCCAGCGCGGCCGCATCCACGGGCTGGTCCTCCTGCATTTGCGCCTCGCTGACCCGGCGCCCCAGATAACGGCAGATCTCGGTGATGCGGCGGCCGTAGGCGCCGTTGACCAAGTTGAGCAATCGTCCCCGGGGCGGCAACTGGTTGGCAATCATGGCCTCTATTGCAAAGGAGCCGCTGCCCTGCAGGGGCACGCAAAGATGGGTCTTGCCGCCGTTGCACAGCGACAGCAACTCGCGGCGCACCCGTTCGCTCATCTCGATGAACGCCTCGTCCCGGGAGCCGTAATCGCGCAACATCGCCGCTTTCACGGCGGGCGAGGTGCTCAGCGGCCCGGGGGTCAGCAACAACGGCGCCGCCGCCGTGGGTCGTTGTTCAGCCATGGCCCCGCCCGGTCGCCGGCGCCCCGCCCGGCATCGGCAGACAGCGCCGCCGGCCGGTCATGGCAGAGATTGAATACGCCATGTTGGAGAGTGGTCGCGGGTCATTTTTTGGCAACGCGCCGGGCGCCGGGGGCGGCCCGGGCTATGGACTTATGGCCGTCTTCGTGAATAATAGGCAGAAACAAGAGAGCAAAATTCTACCATGACCGGAACTGTTTTATACGAGACGACCGCCGCCGTCGCCGTGATCACCCTCAATCGCCCCGAGGCGCTCAACGGGTTCACCGCGGAAATGCGGGCCGACCTGGCGCAGGCGACGGCGCAGGCGCGCGCCGACCAGCGGGTGCGGGCGGTCGTGCTGACGGGGAGCGGGCGTTGCTTTAGCACCGGGGCGGACTTGAAGGGGGGCGTCAAGACCGGCGCCCAGGTGGAGCGCATCCTCAACAAGGAATACCGCCCCAGCCTGGTTGACATAACGGAAATGGACAAGCCGGTCATCAGCGCCGTTCACGGCTTCGCGGCGGGCATAGGGCTGGCGTACGCCCTGGCGTGCGACCTGGCGGTGATGGGGGAGAGCGCCTTCCTGCTGTCGCCGTTCAGCAACATCGGACTGGTGCCGGACGGCGGCTCCACCTGGCTTTTGACCCGCACCATGGGCTATAAAAACGCCTACCAAATGGCGGTGGAAGGCGAGCGGGTGGGCGCCGCCCGGTGCCTGGAGCTGGGGTTGGTGAACAAGGCGGTAGCGGACGACGCCGTGTTGCCAACCGCCCGGGAGTGGGCCGCCGCGCTGGCCCAGCGGGCGCCGCTGGCGCTGGCGTATACGAAGCGGGCCATGCGCCGCGGGCAGACGCTCGCCTACGCGGACGCCGTCACCGAGGAGGCCGCGTTGCAACGCCTGTGTTTTGACAGCGCCGATTGTAAGGAAGGCGTCAGCGCGTTCCTGGAAAAAAGAAAGCCCAGGTTCAGCGGGCGGTGACGGAAGCGGCGTCGGCGCCGCCGGACTGCGCTCTGGGCCGGGTCCCGCCGCCGGTGCGCTGGCGGGACGGGGAGCTGTACCTGCTGGACCAGACCCGCCTGCCCGGCCGAGTGGTGGAAGAGCGGCAACATTCCGCCGCCCAGGTGCGGGACTCCATCGAGCAACTCAAGGTGCGCGGGGCGCCGGCCATCGGCATTGCGGGCGCCTACGGCCTGGTGCTGGCGTTGCGCGACAAGCTGCATCTTTCGCGGCCCGCGTTCCTGGCGGAGTTGCACCGCCAGGCGGCGTTCCTGGCCGCCGCGCGTCCCACCGGGGTCAACCTGCAATGGGCGTTGCGCCGCCTGGAAAGGCGCGCCGCAGAACTAGGAGCGGCGGACCCGCCGCGCATCCATGCGGAACTGGAGGCAGAAGCCGTTCGCATCCACGCAGAAGACCGCCGCCTGTGCCGCGCCATCGGCGCCGCCGGCCGCCCGTTGTTGCGGGACGGCATGGGGGTGCTCACCCACTGCAACGCCGGCGCCCTGGCGACCGCCGGGCTGGGAACCGCCACCGCGCCCTTGTACCTGGCGCACCGGGAGGGCGTCGGCTTGCGCGTATTCGTGGGCGAGACCCGTCCCTTGTTGCAAGGCGCGCGCTTGACCGCCTGGGAGTTGTCGCAGTCCGGCCTTGCCGTCACCCTGCTGTGCGACAACGGCGTTGCCGCCGTCATGGCCCGGGGCGACATTGACCTGGTGATTACGGGCGCCGACCGGGTGGCGGCGAACGGCGATACGGCCAACAAGATCGGCACCCTGGGGCTGGCGGTGCTGGCGCGTCATTTCAAGATTCCGTTCTACGCCGCACTGCCCTATTCGTCCATTGACTGGGACGCGGCAAGCGGCGCGGACATCCCCATCGAAGAGCGCCCTGCGCGCGAGATCACCCGCTGGGGAGAGGTCCAGACCGCGCCCGACAACGTAACGGCGGCCAACCCCGCATTTGACGTCACCCCGCACCAGTTGGTCACCGGCCTCATTATGGAGCGCGGCCTCCTGGAAAAGCCCAGCCGCCGGGCGTTGCGGGCGCATTACGGGGCCGGCTGAGCCGCCCGCCGCGGCAACCTCACAGGAACAGTGCCAGCAGTATGCCGCCCAGGAGCAGGCGGTAGGCCACGTACGGCAGCATGCCGGTGCGCTCCACCAGCTTGAGGAAATAATGTATGGTCGCATAGGCGGCGGCGAACGCGGCGGCGGTTGTGGTGAGCAGGGCGGGCCAGTCCGCCTGCGTATTCTGGAAAGACACGCTGAGCAACTCGTTGCCCGTCGCCGCCAGGATTACGGGAACGGCCAGCAGGAACGCAAAGCGCCCGGCGGCCTGCCGCCCCAGTCCCAACATCAGCCCGGCAGTGATGGTGATGCCGGAGCGCGAGACGCCGGGAATGACGGCCAGCACTTGCAGCAGTCCTATGACCAGGGCGTCCCGCAGGCGCAACTCGTCCAGGCGGCGACCGCGGCAACAGTGGTCCGCCCACCAGAGCAACAGGCCGAACACGATGGTTGTCGCGGCAATGAGCAACGGCTCGCGCAGCTGGTCTGCGGCGTCGCGCAACAGGAAGCCGGCCGCGCACACGGGTACGGTGGCGATGACGAGACGCTGCGCCAGCCGTGATTCGGCGTTCGGCCCGGTGCGCAGCGAGCGGAGCCAGCCGCGCCCCAGTCGTTCCAGGTCCTTGCGAAAATACGCCAGCAGCGCCAGCAGGCTGCCGAAATGGGCGGCCACATCGTAGAGCAACCCTTGGTCCGTCCAGCCCATCACTCGCGGTAGCAGGATGAGGTGGGCGGAGCTGGATATGGGCAGGAACTCGGTAAGCCCCTGGATCAGGCCCAGGATGACGGCGTGAAGCAGGTCCATGGTCGCGTTGCGTTGCGCCGTGCGCCGCAGTGCGGGCTCAGCGGCCCCGCCACAGGCGTTCTTGCCGGTCCATGCAGCGAAAGCCAATCAGCGGTTCCGAAAAATCCCTGGTGAAGGCGATGGCCTGGAAGCGTTCGCCCATTTCTCCCGGCAGGGTGAGGCGTTTTATCTGCCCGGCGATCTCGGGGTCCAGCGCGGCCGCCCCGTTCTGTCGTTCCGCCGCCATTTCCATCAGCCCGCAGCCCAGCAGAAAATGCCCCTGGCCGGCGTAGCCCGCCGGTTGCAGCCCCTGGTCCAGCGCGGCCTGCGCGATTTCGGTGAAATCCGCCGACGCCGTGATGTCTTGCAGTCCGGGATAAAAGAACGGGTTGTCATGGGCGCGTTGCCGGTAATGGCACAGCAGGGAGCCCTGGTTGCGTTGCGGGTGGTAATACTCGTGCCGCGGGTAACCGTAATCCAGCAACAGCAACACCCCCCGCGCCAGGGTCTGCGCCAGGGAGCCCGCCCAGGCGCCAAGGCCCGGGCTGAGCTCCGTGACGTACGGCTCCGGCAGGTCGGCGGGCGCCCGCTCGGCGACGGCCGCCAGGTGCGCTTCGTCCAGATCCGCCGCCGGCGCCGCGACCCAGCGGAAGGCGTCCCCGTCATACTCCACACACAACTCGCGCCACGCCCCCCGGCTCAGCAACAGGCGCTTGACCGGCAGGGCGTCCGCCACCTCGTTGGCGAGTATGGCCCCGCATACGGGTTGTTCCGGCAAGGACTCCAGCCAGCGTATGCGCGGCAACAGCTGAGGAATGTGGGCGGCGAACCGCTCCCGTTGCCGGTCGCGCAGGACGGGGCTGGGTTCCAGAATGAGATAGCGCCGCGGCAGGCTGTCCAGCGCCGCCAGCTCTTGCAACAGGTCTTGCGCCATCAGGCCCGAGCCGACGCCGATTTCCAGGACGTCCGCATCGGCGTCGCCCGCCAGCGCCTGGCGGCACTGCCGCGCCAGGCACCGGGAGAACAGCGGCGAGACGTGCGGCGCCGTGACGAAGTCGCCGCCGTCGAAATCCACGGCGCCGGCGCTGTAATATCCCCGGCCCGGCTCATACAGCGCCATCTGCATGTAGCGGTCGAAGCCGATGCGCCCGCCGTGGTGTTCGATCTGTTGTCGAATCAGCCGGACCAGCTCGCGGCTGCGCTTCCGGTCCGCCTCCGCCGGCGGCGGCAGCGCCGCGCCGTTGCCGCGCCGCTCATTTAGTTGCATCGTCTGCCCATTTATTATCAAATATTCCCACGGCAACATCATACCCGACCATGACAGCCAGGACAGTATTGATTACCGGCGCCGCCCGCCGCATCGGCGCGGCCGTCGCCCGCCATTTGCACGCCCAGGGGTTCTGCGTGGCGGTGCATTGCCATCGCTCTGCGGCGGAGGGCGCCGACCTTGCGGCAGGATTCAATGAGGAACGGGCCGACTCGGCCGCCGTCGTGCAGGCCGACCTGGCGCAGGGGCAAGCGCCCGCCCGGGTCATCGCCGCGGCGCTGGAGCTGAACGGCCGGCTGGACGCGCTGGTCAACAATGCCGCCGTGTTTTACCCGACGCCGTTGCCGACGCTCAACGAGCAAGACTGGGACGAGACCATGAACGCCAACCTCAAGGCCCCGCTCTTTTTGTCCCTGGCGGCCGCCGCGCACCTGGAGAAAACCGGAGGCTGCATCGTCAACATCACGGACGTGCACGGCGCCCGCCCGTTGCGCCGCCACACCGCGTACAGCACGGCGAAAGCGGGGCTGGCAATGCTGACCCTCTCCCTGGCGCGGGAGCTGGCGCCGCGCGTGCGCGTCAACGCCGTTGCGCCCGGCGCCGTAACTTGGCCCCCCGACATGGACGAACGCCTGAAAGAGACCATCCTGGCGCGGGTGCCGTTGCAACGCCCGGGGACGCCCGCCGACGTGGCCCGGGCGGTGCATTTTCTCATCAGCGACGCCGACTACATTACCGGCCAGGTGCTGGCGGTGGACGGCGGCAGGAGCCTGTACGGATAGGAGCGGGCGTTGCGCGGCCGGCAAGCGCCGCCCGGCGCCGCCCGCCGCCGCCCGCCGCAGCCGGCGCGGTTAACGAAGCCGCCGCGAGCGCCCGTACAGGACGACCTGCTCGCCGCGGTTTTCCGGGGCCGCAACGGCGCCGGTCGTCATCCCGTCCGGCAGGCTCGCCTGGCGGGCCCCACGATCAGCAACTCGTGGGATTTCTTCACGTGGTGACGGGTGCCGTTCTCGATGCGGTTCTTGCCAATCCTGGTCTCGCCCTGGCCCAGCGTATACTGCCATTCCACCTGGTGAACGGCGAAATCGGCATACCAGTCGCGTATCGTTTCGCAATCGTTGTAAGAGAGAATGAACCCGCCCCGGTGCGCCCGCAACAAGTCGCGCAGCGCGGCGTGGTCGAACCCGTTGTGGTGCACCGGAAAGTTCCGTTGCGGGTAAATCCCCCGAAACATCCTGCTGTCCCCGTCCAGGTAGTAGGGCGGGTCGCAGTAGAGAAAGTCCCGGCCGTGCTTTGGCATGACCGCCCGAAAGTCCCCCTGGCTCACCCGCAGGCCGGGGGCGCGAAATGAGCGAACCTTGTCCAGCAGGCGCTGAAAGCGCTTCGGGTCTGCGTAAATGGCGGACATCCAGCCCAGGAACCCGGGCCCGTAGGAAAGGTTGTGGTTGAACCAGTAATGCGCCGCCAGTTCCGTCTTGTCCCGGATCAGGCGCTCCCCGGTCCAGTGCGCTTTCAGCCGCGTTTTCACCGCCGCGTAGGTCGCCTTGGTCGGCTCCCAGGCGCCGATGCGGTCCGCCAGTTTCAGGGGGGCGCGCAACTGCACTTTCCAGTAGTTCGCCAGCACCTCGAAGAGCTCGTAGCCCTGCACGGCAATGCCCAGCTCCCGGGCGCAGGCAATCTCGACGGAACCGCCGCCGAAAAACGGCGACACGATGCGCTCCACGCGGCCGGGAAGATGCTCTAAGATGACGCCAACGGCCAGGCTTTTCCCGCCCGCATAGCGCAACGGCAGGCCGCTGTAGCGGCGATAGCGGCGGCGCCCGTTGCTGCGCAACGCCTGCAAAAACGCCTCGCAGGTCAACGCGGCCGCGGGCCGGGTCGGGCCGGCGCTCTCACGTCTCGCGCCGAGGCCCTGGCGTCTTGCGCCGCCGCCCTCGCGCTCCGGGCCGGCGCTCCGGCCGTCAAGGAGCTGTGGCGGCGGTTGGTGCGGTGGTTGCTGGTGCATGGTCCAGGTGCGTCCTGTGGCCGGCTTCGCCTCCCCGGTTGATGTGTGGAAAACACCATACCGAAAAGCCCGGGGAAAGTAAATGCTTCGCGCCGACCCGCGAACCGCCGCGATAATTTTCAGCAATAAGAATCAGGATGTCCTTGACAAAAAAAGGACGATTTCCTATAATCCGAGGTGGCACTGGAGTTGCCTGCGTGTTGATTTGATAGATTATAGATGTGACATGAAAAACATCCTGTTTTTCTGCGCTGTTTCTTTCGGCCGCCCCGGCCGCGGGCGTTCGCACGGCCCGATGAACTTTCCCCGCTCCATCGGCCTGCTTCCGGGTATCTTCTTGCTCTGGCAAAAGAAATAGCGCCCATGCGGATTATAAGCCCATTGCGAGGAAAATTTTGTTTCATGATTGGAAGCCCGTCAAGCAACCGTCTGTTTAGCGGAGGTTGGAAGTGAAACTCTATTGCCTGCTTTTTCTCATCCTGATTTCCGGCAATTTACCGGCTGTCCCTCTGGAAGGCAACGTAAGCATTTTTGAATCCCAAGAAGGCCAAAAGTTGAAATTTTCGCTTTTTGGTCAAACGGCGAAAATCATTTACGAGGAGATGCAAGTGGAGCCTGTTTATGATGCGTGCATGGGGCTTCATTTCAAAGACGCAGGGTATTTTTACTGTGCCGCCCCGGGCGAAGACGGCTATGGATATTTCTGCGGCTTCGGCATTAATTTATCCGAGAATGCGTTAGTCAAGCCGGCTCCTTGCGACTAACTTCTCAGGAATTGGAATAGTGATAGTGTCCTTGCCTGTTAGTCCCTTGCTAAAGTGGAACCGACCGGGGCGCATCATGCGTCTTTCTGTTTCGTTCTTGCTGTTTTTCCTATTCACCGTCTCAATGCCGTTAACTGCGGCGCCGAGGGACGAGATTGCTTCCGGTGACGGCATTGCCGACAGGTTGCGCACGGGTGCCGTGGTCCTGGCGCAGGGTGTGCAACGCCCCATGGCTGGCGAGGAAGAGTTGGCGGGAGAGATGGTGTTGATTCCGGGCGGCGTTTTCCGCATGGGGGATCTGAGCGGCGAGGGCGGCGCGAACGAGCGTCCCGCCCACGACGTGACGGTGCCGGCTTTCTGGTTAGGGAAATACGAGGTGACATTTACCCAGTGGGACGCCTGCCTGGCGGACGGCGGTTGCCGGGGATACCGGCCTCATGATGTTTGGGGCGCGGCAAGCGGCCGGTAACCAGCGTGTCCTGGGATGACGCCCAGAGTTTTATCCGTTGGCTGAATGCCAGGACCGGAAACAAGTATCGTCTGCCAACGGAAGCGGAGTGGGAATATGCGGCCCGGGCGGGTACCACCACAGAATATTCCTGGGGAGACGCTATCGGGCGCAACCGGGCCAATTGTCGTGGTTGCGACAGCCAGTGGGACAATGACCCGGATGGGTCGAGGTTCACCGGTGGACATTGTTCACGCCGTGGCAAGTGCTCGGCGCCGGTGGGGTCGTTCCCCGCCAGCAAATGGGGGTTGCATGACATGCACGGCAACGCCTGGGAGTGGGTGCAAGATTGCTGGAATGACGACTATACGGGTGCGCCGGGCGACGGCAGGGCCTGGACCAGTGGGGACTGCAGCCGGCGCGTGATACGGGGCGGCGCTTGGTCGCATTATGCGCGGCCGTGGAATCTTCGCTCCGCCGCCCGCTACAGGTATACATCTTCGGTACGCGCTTTCTCTGCCCAGCTTGGTTTCCGCCTGGCCCGGGACCTGTAAGGACAAAGTCCAGACCAACGCGGCAATGTATAATTCATCTCGCTCGGCACGACCGTTTGGCCGGCATCTGGCGAAAGACGGGGAGAGCCAACGATGGCGGTGGTGAGTTTCGACCGGCGCCTGTCCGCCACGGCTGTCACCTACGACCGCGCAGGAAGAGTAGTGCGCAATTGGCTGCCCTACTTCACCAATGCGGGACGGGTGTATTGGAACGAGTTGTTCTACGACGGGCTGGGACGGGTAACAGAGGAGCGCAAAGCCAGCGGCCAGACAACGCGCACCGCCTACAGCGGCCTGCTGACCACGGTGACCAACACCCTGGGACAAGTCACGCGTAGCCGCCGCAACGGCCGCGATGAGCTGGTGCGAATGGAAGATGCGGCGGGCACCCTGACGGACTACCGCTACGACCCGGTGGGCAACTTGGTGGAAACAATAGTGTGTGCAACTCCATAAGGTTGTTCGCGGGAAGACCTGCCCGGCTAACGCGCGGCCGGCATCCGGCGCCGGCGTGAGGGCGATGCCCGTCGCCCTAGCGCTCTTGTGCGGCGCAGGTTGTTTCGGGCAAGAGCTCCCTCCCCGCAACAGCGGTGAAGTTAACTCGTACCGGGCGGCGCTCGGGTTGCAAGAAGCCGGCGTGGTGAAAATCTTCGGGGAGAGACGCGCGAAGCGGGTTTTGTTGCCGGAACATGACCCTGAAACCTACAGCGACGGGCTGGAAGTGATCACGGAAAGCGGGACGGTGCTTTTGACCCTGCAAGACGGGGCCGTCAGTTCTGTTCTTTTTCAATCGGCCGGGTTCAAAACAGGCAAGGGCGTTTCCACAGGCCAAAAGTACCATGAGGTTCTGCGTCAATACCCGGACGCCGGCTTTTCTTTTGAGTACGCCGATGGCGTGTCCTTGCAGTTGCAAGACGATAAAAGCGGCATTATTTTTGTCTTTGACGCCTCCTGGCTTCCCCTCGATAAATATATTGCCCAAGGCGACCCCGACAGGGATTCGGCTTCGCTCCGTGAGGCAGTGCTGGAGACCATTATCCTGAAGCGGTGAAACTGCCGGGCATGCGCCCAGCGCATTCATCCATCCCCGACGGGCTTGCCGGCGGCGCGGCCCAGGCGCTCCTGGCGGGGCGTTGCCGGGTTGCCCGGGCCGTGCCCGCCGCAACGCTTCACTGACCCGCCCGGGGCCTTGTTCGCACCCTGGCGGGCGGGCCCGTTCGAGTCCGCCGGCGTCGCGAAAAAGAGGGCGCCGGGATTTCACCGTTGCGCCCCCTTGCCTAATACTTGACTAAAGTAGTCGGATATGTGACAATGGGTTTTTTCCGACGCGGTGCGAGGCGCTTGCAATGCGACTGACAACGAAAGGGCGGTATGCCGTAACCGCCATGCTGGACCTGGCCCTGCACGAGATGCACGGCCCGGTCAGCCTGGTGGACGTCTCCAGGCGCCAGGAGCTTTCCCTGGCGTACTTGGAGCAGTTGTTCCTGCGCCTGCGCAAGAAGGGCCTGGTAACCAGTGCGCGGGGACCCGGCGGCGGCTACCGGTTGCGCCGGCCCCGGGGGGAGATTTCCGTGGCCGACGTCATTCGCGCCGTGGACGAGCAGGTGGACGTCACCCGTTGCGGCGGCCATCAGAACTGCCAGGGCGACCAGCGCTGCCTGACCCACGACCTGTGGGACGAGCTGGGGCGGCACATCACCGGCTTTCTCAGCGAGATCAGCCTGTCCGACCTGGTGCGGCGGCGCTCGGTGAAGCAGGTTTCGGCCCGCCAGGATCATGTCCTGGCGCAAATGTAATGCAAAACAGAGGCAACCAGTAATGTCCAACCAGCAGATTGCGTTGACGGGTCGCGCCGCGGCCCACGTGAAAAACTACCTGGCGAAGCGCACCGGCGGCGTCGGCTTGCGAGTGGGGGTCAAGCCCACCGGGTGCTCGGGCTACCAGTACGTGGTCGAGGCGGCCGAGGCGGTGACGGAGCACGATGCGACGTTCGAGACCCGCGGGGTGACCGTGGTGGTGGACAGCCAGAGCCTGCCCTACCTGGCGGGCGCGGAGCTGGATTTCGTGCGCGAGGGTCTGAACGAGGGGTTTCGTTTTCACAACCCCAACGTGGGCGAGACCTGCGGGTGCGGCGAGAGTTTCAACCTGGCTGAGGACAACAACGAGCCGGGCGAGGGCGAGTCATGAGCGACCAGGCCCAAGCCGTTGAAACGCTGGCGAACAAGGAGTACCAGCATGGTTTCGTCACTGATATCGATGCGGACACCGTCCCCCCGGGGTTGAACGAGGACGTCATCGCGCTGATTTCGTCCAAGAAAGAGGAGCCCGACTGGTTGCTGGAATGGCGCTTGCAGGCCTACCGCCAGTGGCTGGGCATGAGCGAGCCCCGGTGGGCGCACGTGCACTACCCGCCCATTGACTACCAGGCCGTTTCCTATTACTCGGCGCCCCGGTCCGGCGCGGACGGCCCCAAGAGCCTGGACGAGGTGGATCCCAAGTTGTTGGAGACCTACGAGAAGCTGGGCATTCCCCTGCACGAGCAGAAAATGCTGGCGGGGGTGGCGGTGGACGCCGTTTTCGACAGCGTGTCGGTGGCCACCACGTTCAAGGAGAAGCTGGCGGACGCCGGCGTCATCTTCTGCTCCTTTTCCGAGGCGGTGCAGAACCACCCGGAGCTGGTGCGGGAGTACCTGGGCAGCGTGGTGCCGGCGGCCGACAACTACTACGCGGCCCTGAACTCCGCGGTGTTCACCGACGGCTCGTTCTGCTTCATTCCGAAAAACACCCGTTGCCCGCTGGAGCTGTCCACCTACTTCCGGATCAACGCCGCCAACACCGGGCAGTTCGAGAGAACCCTGGTGGTGGCCGAGGAAGGCAGCTACGTCAGCTACCTGGAAGGGTGCACGGCGCCCATGCGCGATGAAAACCAGTTGCACGCCGCGGTGGTGGAGCTGGTGGCGCTGGACAACGCCCAGATCAAATATTCCACCGTGCAGAACTGGTACCCGGGCGATGAGAACGGCGTGGGCGGCATCTACAACTTCGTCACCAAGCGCGGCGACTGCCGCGGCGCCGGCTCCCGCATTTCCTGGACCCAGGTGGAGACCGGCTCCGCCATCTCCTGGAAATATCCCAGTTGCATCCTGCGCGGCGACAACTCCACGGGCGAGTTCTATTCCGTCGCCGTCACCAACAACCTCCAGCAGGCGGACACCGGCACCAAGATGATTCACCTGGGGAAAAACACCCGCAGCACCATCATCTCCAAGGGCGTTTCCGCCGGCCGGGCGCAAAACGCCTACCGCGGCCTGGTCAACGTGGGCAAACGCGCTGCCGGCGCCCGCAACTACACGCAGTGCGATTCGCTGTTGCTCAGCGACGCCTGCGGCGCCCACACCTTCCCCTACATCGAGGCCCGCAACGACAGCGCCGTCATCGAACACGAGGCGACTACCTCCCGCATCAGCGACGATCAACTGTTTTACTGCCGCCAGCGCGGCATAGACGAAGAAGACGCAGTCAACATGATCGTCAACGGCTTTTGCAAGGACGTGTTCAAGGAGTTGCCCATGGAGTTTGCCGTGGAGGCGCAGAAACTGCTCAACATCACCCTGGAGGGAGCGGTGGGCTGATGCTGAAAATAAGCGATTTACACGCGGCGGTGGAGGACAAGCCCATCCTGAAAGGCCTGAACCTGGAGGTGAACGCCGGCGAGGTGCACGCCATCATGGGCCCCAACGGCTCCGGCAAAAGCACCCTGGCGAACGTGCTGGCGGGGCGCGACGGCTACGAGATCACCTCGGGCGGCGTTGCGTACGCCGAGCGCGACCTGTTTGCGCTGTCCCCCGAGGAGCGGGCGCGAGAAGGCATTTTCCTGGCTTTCCAGTATCCCGTGGAGATCCCCGGCGTGAACAACGTCTATTTGCTGAAGGCGGCGGTGAACGCCGTGCGCGCCCACCGCCGGGAGCCGGCCCTGGACGCGGTGGAGTTTTTGCAGGTGGTGCGGGAGAAAATGCGCCTGGTGAAAATGGATGAAAGCCTGCTGAACCGCTCCGTGAACGAGGGTTTTTCCGGCGGCGAGAAAAAGCGCAACGAGATCTTCCAAATGGCGGTGCTGGAGCCGCGACTGGCCATCCTGGACGAGACCGATTCCGGCCTGGACATAGACGCCCTGAAAATCGTCGCCCAGGGCGTGAACGCCATGCGCGGCCCCGACCGCGCCATCATCCTGGTCACCCACTACCAGCGCTTGCTGAACTACATCACCCCGGACCGCGTGCACGTGCTGTCCGACGGGCGCATTGTCAAGTCCGGCGGCAGCGAACTGGCGGCGGAGCTGGAAGAAAAGGGCTACGACTGGCTCCAGCAGGAAGAGCAGGCGGCATGAGCGAAGCGGCCGTACAGCACTACCTTGCCGAGTACGACCGGTCGCGCACCGCCCTGCCGCACGGCGGGCTGTTCGCGCGGCGCACGGCGGCCCTGGAGCGCCTGCAGTCCTGCGGGTTCCCGACGCGGCGCCGGGAGGAGTGGAAATACACCGACGTCTCGCCCATCACCCGGAGGAACTTCACCCTGGGGCCGGCGGAGCCGGCGGCGGCGGATGAGAAACAGGTGGGCGCCCTGCGCTTCCCGCAGCTGGACTGCCATGAGCTGGTGTTTGTCAACGGCAACTTCTCTGCGCCCCTGTCGCGCTCGGCGCCCCTGCCGGACGGGGTAACAGTGCGCTCCTTGCAAGAGGCGGCGACGGCGGAGCCGGCCCTGTTGGAGCGCTTTGCGGGCAGTTCGCAGGAGGCGGAAGAGGAGGAGACGACCCATGCCTTCGCCGCGTTGAACACGGCGTTTTTGCGGGACGGCGCACTGATCGACGTCCCCGCCGGCACGGAAGTCCCGGCGCCCATACACATCATTCACCTAACGACCGCCGCCGCCCAGTTGCTGATGTCGCACCCCCGTTGCCTGGTGGCGTTGGGGCGCGGGGCCCGGGCCGTCGTCATCGAGACCTACGCCGGCGCACCCGACGTGGAGTATTTCACCAACAACCAGACCCGCATAGAGAGCGCGGCCGCCTCGCGGCTGGATTATTACAAGGTGCAACAGGAAGGGCGTAGCGCGTTTCACATTGACCGCACCCGCATCCGCCAACAGGCGGACAGCACGGTGGACTGCCACGTCCTGTCCCTGGGCGGCAGCCTGGCGCGTTGCGACGTGGACGTGGAACTGGATGCGCCGGGCGCTGCCGTGAACCTCCGGGGACTGTATCTTACCGACGGCCGGCAACACGTGGACAACCACACCCTGGTGGAGCACAAGCAGCCCCACACCGCCAGCCGCGAGCATTTTCGGGGCATCATGAACGGGCGTTCCCGGGCGGTCTTCAACGGCAAGGTGATCGTGCACGAGCAGGCCCAGAAGACGCAGGCGCACCAGGCCAACGCCAACCTGTTGCTGTCGGGGGACGCCGAGGTGAACGCCAAGCCGGAGCTGGAGATTTACGCCGACGACGTAAAATGCAGTCACGGCGCCACGGTGGGACGGCTGGACGAGGACATGCTGTTTTACCTGCGCTCCCGGGCCCTGGACCGGGCCACGGCGGAAAACCTGCTGACGTATGCGTTTGCCGACGAGGTGATCCGGGACATTCGCCTGGCCGCCGTGCGCTCGCGGCTGGAGCGGGGCATCGTCGGCGAGTTGCCCGCCGCCGAGCTGGTCCGGGAGTTCATGCAATGACCGTTGCACAGGCGGCCGCGCCGGTGCTGGATTTCCCCGATTTTCCCGTAGAGCGCCATCGCCGCAACTTCCCCATCCTGGCGCGCTCCGTTCACGGCAAGCCGCTGGCGTACCTGGACAACGCCGCCACCACCCAGAAGCCGCGCCGGGTCATCGAAGCCCTGGACGAGTATTACCGGAACTACAACGCCAACATTCATCGCGGCGTGCACGCCCTCAGCGAGCAAGCGACGGAGGCCTACGAGAACGCGCGCAAAAAAGTCCAGCGTTTCATCAACGCCGCCTCCTGGCAGGAGATCATTTTCGTGCGCGGCGCCACGGAAGGCATTAACCTGGTAGCGCAAAGCTACGGCAGGCGCGTCCTGTCCCCGGGCGATGAAATCATCGTCTCCCAGTTGGAGCATCACTCCAACATCGTCCCCTGGCAGCTGCTGTGCGAGCAGACCGGCGCCGTGCTGCGGGTGATTCCCATGAACGACGCCGGCGAGTTGCTCATGGACGAGTACCAGGCCCTGCTGGGCGAGAAAACCAGGATTGTCGCCGTCGCCCACGTCTCCAACGCCCTGGGCACGGTGGTTCCCATAGCGCAGATGACCGCTCTGGCCCATGAAGTCAACGCCGTGGCGGTGGTGGACGGCGCCCAGGCGGCGCCCCATGTCCGGGCGGACGTGCAGTCCCTTGGTTGCGACTTCTACGTTTTTTCCGGGCACAAGCTGTTCGGCCCCACGGGCATTGGCGTGTTGTATGGAAAACAGGCCCTGCTGGAGGACATGCCGCCCTGGCACGGCGGCGGCGACATGATAAAGGCCGTGACTTTCGAGAAAACCACCTACAACGACCTGCCGTACAAGTTCGAGGCGGGGACGCCCCACGTGGCCGGCGTCATCGGCCTGGGGGCGGCCGTGGACTACCTGGACGAGGCGGACATGGAGAGAATCAGCCGCTATGAAGCGGATTTGCTGGAGTACGCCGCCCAGGCGGCCGCCGCCGTGCCGGGCCTGCGCCTGGTGGGGACGGCGGCGGACAAGGCGAGCATTTTGTCGTTCGTGCTGGGCGGCATTCATCCCCACGATCTGGGCACCATACTGGACCGCGAGGGGGTCGCCATTCGCACCGGCCATCATTGCGCCATGCCGGTCATGGAGCGGTTTGGCATACCGGCCACGGCTCGCGCCTCTTTTGCGTTCTACAACACGGTCGAGGAAGCGGACCGGCTGATAGCGGGCATTCACCGCGCCCGCGACATTTTCAAGTAGCCGCCATGCTTGATTTGAAAGACCTGTACCAGGAAGTCATCGTCGACCATAACCGCGCACCGCGCAACTTCGGCAGGCTGGAGAACCCCCGGCAAACCCTGGAGGGCTTCAACCCGCTGTGCGGCGACCGCCTGACCCTGTACCTGGACCTGGACGACGGGCGCATCGCCGACATCCGGTTTGACGGCGCCGGTTGCGCCATCTCCGTCGCCTCGGCGTCGCTGATGACGGAGGCGGTGAAAGGGAAGTCCGTGGCGGACGCCGAGTCGATTTTCGCCGACTTTCACGAGTTGCTGACCGACCAGTCCGGCGCGAACGGCGCGGACCGCCTCGGCAAGCTGGCGGTGCTGGCCGGCGTGCGGGATTATCCCAGCCGGGTGAAGTGCGCCACCTTGTGCTGGCACACCTTGCGGGCGGCCCTGGCGGGGGAAGACGCCCTGGTGACGACGGAATGACCATGGCCGCGCGGGGCAGTGAACCGGTCACCGTCCAGCGGGAATGCGACGCCATTCTCATTCCCGTGGGCACGCCCATCAAGTTGCCGGCGGACAGCGTCGTGTTCATCACCCAGGCGCTGGGCGGCAACTACACCGTCAACATCAACGGCAACCTGGCCCAGGTGGGCGCCCAGGATGCGGACGCCCTGGGTTTTGAGGTTCCGGAAGCGGCCGCCCAGACCCTGACCCCCAACGAGGACGGCTCCGTCAACGAGGAACACCTGTGGAACCAGATGCGCACCTGCTACGATCCGGAGATTCCGGTGAACATTGTGGACCTGGGCCTGGTGTATGACTGCCGGGTGTCGCGCTCGGACGCCGGCGAGAACGAGGTGGACATACTGATGACGCTTACCGCGCCGGGTTGCGGCATGGGCGATTTCCTGGCGGCGGACGTGCGCGGCAAGGTCGCCAGGGCGCCCAACGTCGGCACGGTGCGCGTGGAACTGACGTTCGACCCGCCCTGGAACCCGGAGATGATGACCGAAGCGGCGCGGCTGGAAACCGGCCTGTTGTAGCCCGGCCGTGTCGGCGATACGCACCAGCACTGCGGCGCGGCGCGCGCCGCGCCGCGCGCCGCGCCGCGAGTGACGACGACCATGTCCGCCTGGATAGACGTGGCCGCCGCCGCCGAGTTTCCGCCCGGCGCCGCCCGCATCGTGTGCGTCGATGACGTGAGCGTTGCCGTGGTCAACCTGGACGGCGACTACCATGCCGTGGAAAATGCGTGCACCCACGACGGGGCCGTCCTGCTGGAAACGGAGGCGGCTGCGCGGGATTTTATCGCCGACGGAGAAGTGACCTGTCCCCGCCACGGCGCCCGCTTTTGCATTCGCACCGGTGCGGCGCTGAGCCCGCCCGCCTACGAGCCGGCGGCAACCTACCCGACCCGCGTCGCAGACGGCATGGTGCAAGTGGGGACGGAACGCCGGGATTGACAGCCGCTCATTTTTTATACTACAACCAGCAGGTGAAAATACCTCATGCCCAGTGAACAGACCTTATCGATTCTCAAACCCGACGCCGTGGCCGGCAACCTGGTGGGCGCGATCTGCCGGCGTTTTGAAGAGGCCGGGTTGCGGATTGTCGCCGCCAAAATGCTGCGCCTCAGCGAAGAGCAGGCCGCCGCGTTTTACGCCGTGCACCGGGCGCGGCCTTTTTTCCAGGAGCTGGTGACGTACATGACTTCCGGCCCCGTGTTGGTGCAGGTGCTGGAAGGGGAGAACGCCGTCGCCAAAAACCGCGAGCTGATGGGCGCCACTTTTCCCCGGGACGCAGCGCCCGGCACCATTCGCGCGGACTTCTGCGACCGGGACGGCGACCAAGGGCGGAACGCGGTGCACGGCTCGGACGCCGCGACCACGGCGGCGGCGGAGATCCGGTTTTTCTTCGAAGAGGACGAGATCCATTCCCGCGCCGGCTGAGCCCGCGATGAACCCCGCCGCCAACCTGTTCGAGTTCAACCAGGCCGCCATGCGCGACTACTTCGTCGGCATAGAGGAGCGGCCGTTTCGCGCGGCGCAAGTGATGAAGTGGGTGTATCACCAGGGCGTCACGGACTTCAGCGCCATGACCGACCTGGGCAAGTCCTTGCGCGGTTACCTGGCGGACCATGCCTGCTCGCGCCTGCCGACCGTGGTTGCCGATACGACGGCGGCGGACGGCACGCGCAAGTGGCTGTTGCGGGTTGACGAGCGCAACTGCATTGAAACGGTGTACATACCGGAGGCCAACCGCGGCACGCTGTGCATTTCCTCCCAGGCCGGTTGCGCCCTGAACTGTGCGTTCTGCGCCACCGGCAAGCAGGGCTACAGCCGCAACCTGTCGGTGGCGGAAATCATCGGCCAGGTGTGGCTCGCCAACCAGCTGCTGGGTTGCTTCGAGACGGGCGCCCGCGTCATCAGCAACGTGGTGCTGATGGGCATGGGAGAGCCGTTGCTGAACACGGACAACGTCCTGGACGCAGTTGAGCTGATGACGGACGACCTGGGTTTTGGCATTGCGAACCGCCGCGTCACCCTGAGCACCGCAGGCGTCGTGCCGGGCATTATCAAGTTGGCGGAGCGCGGCAAAATCGGGCTGGCGCTGTCTTTGCATGCGCCCGACGATGCGTTGCGCAACGAGCTGGTGCCGCTGAACAGGAAGTACCCGATAGGCGACCTGCTGGCCGCCTGCCGCCGCTACAGCGACGCCAACGGCGGCGCCCCCGTCACGTTCGAGTACGTGATGCTGAACGGGGTGAACGATTCCGCGGCGCAGGCAAAAGCGCTGGCGCGGTTGCTGGCGGGGTTTCCCGCCAAGGTGAACCTGATCATTTTCAACTCGTTCCCCGGCGCCGGGTTCAGCCGTTCGCCCATGGACGCGGTGAATCGGTTTCGGGACATCCTGATGAAGTCCGGCATCATCACCATCACCCGCAAGACCCGGGGCGATGACGTCAGCGCGGCCTGCGGGCAACTGGTCGGGCGCATCGCGCCGCGCGGCCGCCGCCCCGCGCCGCGTCGCTGACCATGTCCGCCGCCGTTGATTCTGCGCCGCGTCCCCGGGTCGGCGAGTATCTCAGGCGCCTGCGCGGCGAGAAGAACATGTCCCTGGAGGAGGCGGCTGCCCGGCTGTTCTTGCAATCCCGCGTGCTGAAAGCCATTGAGCGGGACGATTACGAGACCCTGCCGGAAGTATACTTGCGCGGGCACCTGCGGAACTACGCCAAGTTGTTGGGGGCGCCGCCGGAAGAGATTCTGGCCATGTACAGGGAAGACATTGCAGAGCCGGAGGAAGCGCCGCCGGCAACCGCGGCAACCGCGGCAACGGCGCAACCGGCGGCGAAACCGCCCGTGCGAAACGCCGCCGCCGATTCGCACCTGGCGGCGCTGGCCCTGGTGGTGTTCGCCTGGTGGCTGGGCGCTTTCATCCTGGAGCGGGCGGCGCCCCCTGCCGTGGAAGTCGCCGCGCCGCCGCCCGCGCCGCCCCCGCCGCCGCAACTGGACTACGCCGTAACCACGGTGGAGCATCCCGCCGCGCCGATGTACCGGGCCGCGGCGGAGGAAGACGCAGCCGCGGGCGACTTGGTCGCCGTGGGCCGGGGCCCCGACACCATCAAGATAACGCTGACGGAAGATTCCTGGATTGAGGTGCTGGACGCCGCCAACGAGAAAGTGTATTACGACCTGGGCCGCGCCGGCCAGACGCTGGTGTTGAACGGCGCCGCGCCGTTCTCCGTGTTGTTGGGCGCGGCGCGCGGGGTGACCCTGGAGTTCAACGGGACGCCTTTTGACGTCGTCCCGTATTCCTCGCGCAACAACCTGGCGCGCTTCGTGCTGGGCGAATAAGGCGCAGTGAAGCGCCCATGAAGCCGCCGCAAGCCGTTCGGGGGATGCACGACGCCCTGCCGGGCGACACGTCGCAATGGCAACGGGCGGAGCAGACCATACGCTCGGTGTTGCAATCCTACGGCTACCGGGAAATCCGCCTGCCGTTGCTGGAGAAAACGGAGCTGTTCTCGCGCAGCATCGGCCAGTCCACGGACATTGTCGCCAAGGAGATGTACACGTTCCCCGACCGCAACGGCGAGTCGCTGACCCTGCGTCCCGAGGGCACCGCCGGTTGCGCGCGCGCGCTGTTGCAACACGGGTTGCTTCACGCCGGGCCGCAACGCACCTGGTACGCAGGGCCCATGTTTCGCCACGAGCGGCCGCAAAAAGGCCGGTTGCGACAGTTCCACCAGGCGGGCGCGGAGGCGACGGGCATCGCCGCCGCCGATATTGACGCGGAAATCATCCTGCTGAGCGCGCGCATCTGGCGGGCCCTGGGCATAACGGACCTGCGCCTGGAGCTGAACTCGCTGGGTTCCGCCGCCGCCCGCGCGGGCTATACAAAACAGCTGGTGGAATACCTGTCCGACCACCGGGAGCTGCTGGATCAAGACAGCCTCAGGCGCCTGGAGACCAACCCCCTGAGAATCCTGGACAGCAAGAATCCCGAGATGCAACCCCTGTTGCAGGGGGCGCCGTCGTTGCTGGAAGTCGTTGACAGCGAGTCGGCGGATCATTTCGCGCTCCTGCGCCGCCTGCTGGACGCCAACGGGCTGGAGTACGTCATCAACCCGCGCCTGGTGCGCGGCCTGGATTATTACAACCGCACCGTGTTCGAGTGGACCACCGAGCGCCTGGGGGCGCAGGGCGCCCTGTGCGCCGGCGGTCGTTATGACGGCCTGTTCGCGCAGCTGGGCGGCAAGGATGTGCCGGCCGTTGGCTGGGCCATGGGCTTGGAGCGCATCCTGGCGCTGAAAGAGTTCAGCGCCGCTGAGACCGACGCCGACCGGCCGCAGGCCTACCTGGTGCAGGTGGGCGCGGCCGCCGTGGAGAGCGGGCTCCGGTTGGCGGAGCGCCTGCGCGACCAGTTGCCGGGACTGCGGCTCCTGGCGCACTGCGGCGGCGGCAGCTTCAAGAGCCAGTTCAAGAAGGCGGACCGCTCCCAGGCGGACTACGCCCTCATCCTGGGGGAGGACGAGGCGGCGAAAAACACCGTGCAGATCAAGCCCCTGCGCGATGAGCGGGAGCAGTACGAAGTGAGCCAGGAGCAGCTGGCGGCTGAACTGCAACGGTTACTGTAATATAATTGCGTTCCTGCACCGGAGAAAGCGGAGAACACGCTTGGACATTTACACCACTGAAGAACAACAAACCGCCGCCATCAAGAACTGGTGGCGGCAACACGGCCTGACCCTGGTCGTCGGCCTGGCCCTGGGCGTCTCGGCCGTGTTTGGCTGGCGCTACCGCCAGGGCGTCGTCCTGGAGCAGGCCGCGGCCGCCTCCGGCCGCTACGCCGACATGATCACGCTGTTGCGCGAGGAGAAGCGGGACCAGGCGCGGGAAGAGGCCGCCGCCGTCCTGGCGGAATACGAGCGCACCGCCTACGGGGTGTTCGCCATGCTGGTCCTGGCGAAACTGGCCGTGGAGGACGACGACCTGGAAGCCGCCGAGACGCACCTGCGCCGGGCCCTGGACAGCACCGGCGCCGGCCCCCTGGGCCACGTGATTCGCCTGCGCCTGGTGCGGACGCTCATCGCCCGCGAGAAACTGGACGAGGCCCAGGAGCTGGCGGATCCCGGGCGGGACCAGGGCGAGTTCGCCCCCAGCTACGCCGAGTTGCTGGGCGACATCAGCATGTTGCGGGGGGACGCGAAAACGGCGCGCGATTCGTACCAGCAGTCCATTGAAGCGGCGCGCGCCGCCGGCAGGGACGTTTCCACCCTTGAACTCAAAATTGACAACATCGGCGAGTCCTGATCATCGCGGCGCCGGGGCGGGCGCCGCCCGGCTTGAGGCGGCACCGGTGCGGATGCCTGCGCGTCATGCGACCGCCGCCCGGCCTGATGCGGCACCTGCCCGTCTGTCCGCCTCCCGTGCGACCGGCGCGAGTCATGAGGCGCCGCTTGCCCGTCCGTCCGCCTCCTGTGCGGCCGGTGCGAGTCCTGATGCGCCGCCTGCCCGCCCGTCCGCCCGCCGTGCGAGCGGCGCCGGGCTTGAGGCGCCGCTGGTTCGGGCGCCTGTCCGCCGCGCGGCCGCCGCCCGGCCTGATGCGCCGCTTGCCCGCCCGCCCGCTTTCTGTGCGGTCGGTGCGAGTCCTGAGGCGGCGCCTGCCGGCCGCGCCCGCCGCCGGTCCGCTGTCCGGCCTGATGCGCCGCCTGCCGGCCGCGCCCGCCGCACAGCGGCGCTGGGCGGCGCCTTGTTTCTGCTCGCCCAGGCGGCCTTGTTGCCCGGTTGCGCCGTAACGGAGAAAGTGGGCGGCTATTTCAAAGGCGACGACGATGCCGTCGAGAAGCCGGCGCCGCTGGCGGAGTTCGACCCCAGCGTCAGCGTGGTCCGGGTATGGAAGAAAGACGCGGGCGTGGGCGCCGATGAGCAATACCTGAAACTGGCGCCCGTGGTGGTCAATCAACGCCTGTACGTCATTGACTCGGCGGGCAACCTGGGCGCCATGGACGCCGTCAACGGCAACCGCCTGTGGCGTAAAAAGATAAAGGCCGGCGAGAGCATAGACAACCGCTCCGGCTGGCTCCGGGGCGGCTCCGTGCGCATAACGGGCGGTCCCGGCTACGGCGAGGACAGCATCATCGTCGGCACCGAGGAGGGGGAGATTATCGCCCTGGACGCGGAAAGCGGCGCCGAGGCCTGGCGCGCCATGGTCACCAGCGAGGTCCTGTCCGCGCCCCAGAAAAAGGAGAATGTCGTCATCGTCAGGAGCATCGACGGCAAGGTGTTCGGGCTGGACGGCGCCAAGGGCCGGCGGCTGTGGGTGTATGACCGCGCGGTGCCGCCCCTGACGTTGCGCGGCACCAGCACGCCCACCATCGCCGAGGGGGTTGTCATCGCCGGATTTGACGGCGGCAAGATGGCGGCGCTGGAATTGCGCACCGGCAAGCTGCTCTGGGAGACCGGCATCACCACCGCTCGCGGGCGCTCCGAGTTAGAGCGCATGGTTGATATAGACGCGCAACCGGTGGTCGTGGACGGCGTCATCTACATCACCACGTTCCAGGGCCATGTCGCGGCCGTGCAACTGGAGACCGGCCGCATCTTGTGGAGCAACGATCTCTCTTCCTACGCCGGTTTCAGCGCCGATGAGCAGTACCTTTACGTTGCCGACGAAGACAGCCGCGTGCTGGCGCTGGACCGGTTCACCGGCGTGGCCGCCTGGAAGCGGGACAGCCTGCGCTTTCGCGCCGTGACCGCGCCCGCCGTGGTGGGCGAGCAGGTGGTGCTGGGCGACCTGGAAGGATACCTGCACTGGCTGGATAAAAAGAGCGGCGCCTTCTCCGCCCGGGAACGCCTGTGCCGCTCGCCCATCATCGTAAAACCCATCGTCGTGGGCAGAATGGTCTATGCCTACTGCAGCGACGGCGGGCTGGCCGCCTACACTCACCGCTGACGCCGGCAACCCCGCGCCCGGCCGGCGCCGGGCGCCGCCGCTGTTGTCGGCCGTTTCCTGATGACGCCCGTAATCGCCATTGTCGGCCGCCCCAACGTGGGCAAGTCGACCCTGTTCAATCGCCTGACCCGCACCCGGGCGGCCCTGACGGCAAACGAGCCGGGGGTGACCAGGGACCGCCATTACGGTTACGCAGACCTGCCGGGGGGCGTCGTCATTTTAGTGGACACCGGCGGCTTGGACGGCGCCGCGGCGCCGCGGGACTCGGTGGCCGCGGCGGTCGCCCGGCAAACTCGGCAGGCCATAGAGGATGCGGACGCCGTCCTGTGGCTGGTGGACGGCCGCGCCGGCGTGACGGCGGGAGACGCCGCCCTGGCCCCGTTGTTGCGCCCTCTGGGCAAGCCGGTGTTGTTGGTGGTGAACAAGACCGACGGCATTGACGCCGAGATTGCCGCCGCCGAGTTTCATTCCCTGGGCGGGTTCTCCGCGCCGTTGCCGGCGGCGGCCGAGACCGGCGCCGGCATTGCGGAGTTGCAAGAGCGGCTGGCCGCGCTGTTTCCGCAACCCGCCGCGCCGCCGGCGGAGCATCCGGACGCCGTCAGGATCTCCATAGCAGGGCGTCCCAACGTGGGCAAGTCAACCCTGCTGAACCGCATCGCAGGAGAAGAGCGGATGCTCACGTCCGATGCGCCCGGGGCTACGCGCGACAGCATCATGACGCCGTTTCGCCGCCGCGGGAAAGAGTACTTGCTGATAGACACCGCCGGCGTTCGGCGCCGCGCCCGGGTCACCGACAAGATTGAAAAGTTCAGCGTCATCAAGAGCCTGCGCTCCATCGAAATGAGCCGCATTGTCATCCTGGTGCTGGACGCCCGGGAAGGCGTCTCCGCCCAGGACCAGTCCCTGCTCGGCGTCGTCCACCAGGCGGGCAAATCCCTGGTGCTGGCGCTGAACAAGTGGGACGGGTTGACCCCGAAACAGCGAGCGGCCGTGGACGAGCAGTTGCATCGAAAAGCCGGCTTCATCGATTACGCCTGCGCCCACCGCATCTCGGCGTTGCACGGAACGGGGGTGGACGGCCTGTTTGACAGCATTGAGCGGATCATGGCGTCACAACAGCAGGATTTCACCGCGCCGACCCTCACTGGTTTTTTGCAAGAAGCGACCCGGGAGAACCCGCCGCCCCTGGTCAGGGGGCGCCCCATCAAGCTGAAGTACGCCCACGTGGGCGGCTACGACCCCGTGCGCGTCATCATTCACGGCAACCAGGTGCAAGCCGCGCCGGCAAACTACCAGCGTTACCTGGCCGCTTATTTCCGCAGGAAAATGGGGCTGGTGGGCACGCCCGTGCTGGTGGAGTTCAAGCGCGGCAAAAATCCCTACGGGAAGCGTTCG
>CAZDXS010000152.1:0-3296 GCA_964509455.1 uncultured Enterobacteriaceae bacterium
TGATGAACGTGCGCAACAGGTCGGAGAACTCGTCTTGCGTTTTCTTGTCGGGGCGCTCCGACAGCGTTGCATCGCCGATTTTTTTACCGTCCCGGAACAACAGCCAGCGCCAGCAATCGGTGAGCAGTATGTTGCTGGACAGGGTGCGGTATTTTTCCAGCTGGGCCCGTGTGGTCAGTTTCTGCAGGTTGGCGCCGGGGGGCTTGCATTCCACGTACCCGATGATGCCGCCGCCCTGGGCGCTGACGCGAAAATCCGGCGCTCCGGCGTTCTTGACGGCCCCCGGTTCTTGCAAAATATCAACATCAGCGCCACATTCTTTCGCCGCGGCTTTCAGCATGTTGTGGATGGGAGTGCGGTAGGAATGCTCGGTGGCGTCGTCCGTCTCGGCAACCCCGGCAATGGCCCGGGCGTAGTCGCGCAGGTAGGTCATGGGCTGGTTTTCTAATGGGGCAGTGATGGAGCGCCGGGGCGTTGTCGGATGGCGCCCATTATATCGGAAAGGACTGCCGCGGCGCTACCCTGATATCGCCCTCGGGCAAGGCAAGCACCATGAGGGTTTGGGGGCGTTCATTATGTGACGCCGGGCGGCATCAGCGCCGCCGGCGGGATGACGGCCGCCGGCAAGGATGGTTTCAACATGGCGGAGATCGGAGAGCCCCCCGGGGGTAGCCAGCGCCCGGCGGCGGGCGTCAGGGGTCGATCTCCTGCATTTTCTTCATCGTGAACTCGATGGCGTTGGCGGCTTTTCGCACGGTGTCGGTTTCTTCCAGGGACAGGGTGCGGCCCTTACGGGATTTCAGGTACTTGTCCAGGGGCTGGTAGCCGCCAATCGGGAAGTTGAAAACCGCCGGCGGCACGGGGGCGAACCATTCGTCCTTGTTGAAATACAGACGCTCTTCTTTCTCGTTGTACGAGACGTTTTCCACCAGGGAGGCGCCGTCCCCACGGTGTTGCGCCAGTTTGCCGGCGCAGTTTCCGCGCAACAGGTGGGCGGTCATCAAACCCTTGCCGACGGCGGCCAGGCGCCGGAACTCGGCGTTTTCTGCGGGAAATGGAATGCGGGGAAAGTCGGTGCGCAGAAAATCGGCGTAACGCTTGCGGTAGTCCGGGGAGTGCAAGACGGCGTAGATGCAGTGCAGGATGTTCTCCGGCGAGTGGGCGGCGCCGTAGTGGTCGTCAATCCAGCGGCGGAATTCCGGCGCCAGGTTTTCGCGGCGGGGCGGATGCAAATTGAGGTCGTAAAGATAGAGGGGAAACAGGAAGCCGACGCCCTTATTGCTGAGGGTCATCCGGCTTTCAATAACTTTGTCAACAGCAATTGCGTGATTAAACACGCCTTCCGCTACTTGCCGGACGGTGACCAATCCCAGGTTTTCCCCCGCCAGCATGTGGCGCATAACGCCGGGGCGAGGCATTTCCATCGTCTCTTCGCCGTAATAACACCACCGTGCGTCAAAGGGGCGATACGAACAGGGGACCAGAAATTCGTCAAATGAGTGATTTTCCCTGAGGTTCTTGCGGGCGTCATCCAGACTCCAGTCGCGGGTATCCCTGAGGTTGTGCTTCTCACGCAACTCCTCGGCGCTCAGGTCGGCGTCGATGAGGTCGTTGATGCGCGTCCTGATTTCATCGGGGCTAAATGCAAAAGCGAAATGATCGCGGGATGAGACGATGCCGCATCCATCACTGGAAAAAATGTCTGTTACCGAAAAGGCGTTCCTGTACTTGGCCGGCATGGTGCGGCGCGGCACGAACAGGTAGAGGGGAGCATCCGCCCTCAGGGGTTTCCAGCGAATCGATTCAATGTCGCTTTTCAGGCAGAACGCGTACTTGTGGTCGCGCGCGCCATAGACGTCGGCGTGAAACACGCCCTTGTTTTTGACATCCGGATTTTTCACCAGGATGCTGACGGCAACGCCCTGCTGTATGTCAAACACGTTTTCGTCCCTGCCGCCGCTGGGCGCGGTTTCCTTTTTCTTGGCGTTGCCGTGCAGATCCAGAAAATACAGGGCGTCAAAAGCATTGAGCAAACTCTGCCGCATCCCCCGAAAAGTGGGGTTGTCCAAAAATCCGTGGTTGGTAATGACGGCGACGATGCCGCGCTCCACCTGCTCCATTTTCCACTGGGCGAAGCGAATGAACTTTACGTAGTCGTCTTGCAACCATTTTGGGTTGTGTTCTCCCAGCGGCTTGCCGTCCACCACCTTGTAGTCTTCGATCAAACCGGCAATCCACTCGCCCTTGTTTTGAGAATGGCGCGAATACGGCGGGTTGCCGGTGACCACCAGCACCGGCGTGTCCTTGACGTCCTGTGCGCGGTTCACTTCCTCGGCAAGGTTGGGCATCAACGGCAACTGGGCTTGTTCGTCGCGGCGCTCCAGCGTGTTGGTCAACAGGACGTTGATGCGCTCGCCTTCTTCGAGCGGCGCCCCGTGGTCCGCCAGGAACTGAGACAGCTTCAGGTGGGCGATGACGTAGGGCGCCATGGTCAGTTCAAAGCCGTAAAAGTTTTCCAGGATGTGCTCGTGGGTGAGCATGCGGCGGCGCGCAGGCGAGGCGCTAGCCAGCACCGCGCGCATCATCTCCAGCAGGAACGTGCCGGTGCCGGCGGCGAAGTCCAGCACGGTAACCTGCCGGGGCGCGGCCAGGCCGTCGTTCATGCCGAAGTCGCGGTGCAACACGTCATCGACCGAGCGGACGATGAACTTGACCACCGGCGGCGGGGTGTAATATACGCCGCGCTTCTTGCGCTGGCGGGCGTCGTAGGCGGCGAGAAAGTTCTCGTAGAAATGGATGTAAGGATCGTCGGCGTCGGAGACGCCCTTGCCGTTTTTCCCGTACGCCATGGATTCGACTACCGCTGCGGCATCCATCCCGTTGATGGTCGCCAGCACGTCGTCCACCGCCCAGCCGATGTCTCCATATTCGGAATCACGCAGATGTTGCAAGAAAGCGGTGATGTCCCGAATGACGGCGAAGTTGCCGGGAATGTGGCGGTTGATGTTGTACATGTCCAGTTTTTCACCGACGGGGGCTTTGAGTTTTGCCATCAGCAGGCTATACACCACGGTTTGCGCCAGGGCGTCGGCGAAGTCGGAGAACTTCAGCTCGGAATTCAGGGCGGCGCGAAAAGCGGTCCACAGCCCGTGCAGGTGAGAGGCGTCGCCGGCGTGGTTTTCAAGCCCCGCCCGCAACAACGCGCACCGCCGCGCCAGCACTGCTGCCAGTCGTTTGGCGTCGCCGATTTTTTCGGCGTCAGTGGTGATGAACGTGCGCAACAGGTCGGAGAACTC
>CAZDXS010000153.1:0-3131 GCA_964509455.1 uncultured Enterobacteriaceae bacterium
TGATGAACGTGCGCAACAGGTCGGAGAACTCGTCTTGCGTTTTCTTGTCGGGGCGCTCCGACAGCGTTGCATCGCCGATTTTTTTACCGTCCCGGAACAACAGCCAGCGCCAGCAATCGGTGAGCAGTATGTTGCTGGACAAGGTGCGGTATTTTTCCAGCTGGGCCCGTGTGGTCAGTTTCTGCAGGTTGGCGCCGGGGAGCTTGCATTCCACGTACCCGATGATGCCGCCGCTTTTGGCGCTGACGCGAAAATCCGGCGCTCCGGCGTTCTTGACGGCCCCCGGTTCTTGCAAAATATCAACATCAGCGCCGCATTCCGCCGCCGCGGCCTCCAACATCTTTTGGATGGGGGTGCGGTAGGAATGCTCGGTGGCGTCGTCCGTCTCGGCAACCCCGGCGATGGCCCGGGCGTAGTCGCGCAGGTAGGTCATGGGCTGGTTGTCTGGGGTTTCAGCGGCGGAGCGTTTGGGCGTTGTCGGATGGCGCCCATTATATCGGAAAGGACTGCCGCGGCGCCACAATAAAGCCGTTCTCAGTTCGGGCGCTGCGGCACAAGGTTCCCGACCCTGGACAGGTGCCGGTCATTGGCCACAATAAAGCCGTTCTCAGTTCGGGCGCTACGGCACCGGGCGTCAGGGGTCGATCTCCCGCATTTTCTTCATCGTGAACTCGATGGCGTTGGCGGCTTTTCGCACGGTGTCGGTTTCTTCCAGAGACAGTTTGCGCCCCTTGCGGGATTTCAGGTACTTGTCCAGAGGCTGGTAGCCGCCCACTGAGAAGTTGAAAACCGCCGGCGAGACGGGGGCGAACCATTCGGCCTTGTTGAAGTATAGGCACTCTTCTTTCTCGTTGTACGAGACGTTTTCCACCAGGGAGGCGCCGTCCCCACGGTGTTGCGCCAGTTTGCCGGCGCAGTTTCCGCGCAACAGGTGGGCGGCCATTAAATCCTTGCCGACGGCGGCCAGGCGCAGGAACTCGGCGTTGTCTGCGGGAAACGGGATGCGGGGAAAGTCGGTGCGCAGAAAATCGGCGTAACGCTTGCGGTAGTCCGGGGAGTGCAAGACGGCGTAGATGCAGTGCAGGATGGCTTCCGGCGAGTGGGCCGTGCCGTAGCGGTCGTCAATCCAGTGGCGGAACTCCGGCGCCAGGTTTTCGCGGCGCGGCGGATGCAAGTTGGGGTCGCAAAGATAGAGGGGAAACAGGTAGTTGACTTCTCTTGCCGTCGCCGTGTGATGCCGAACGATTTTGTCAGCGGCAAAAACGTGTTGCCACCCCCCATCAATTTCCTGGCGCTTGGAAACGCACAAGCCGACATTTTCCCCTGCCAGCATGTGGCGCATGACGTCCGGGCGATGAAGTTCCATGATCTCCCCGCCGTAATAACACCACCGCGTATCAAAAGAACGGAACAAGCAGGGTTTAAGAAACTCGTCAAACGAATGACTTTCCCTGAGTTGCCGGCGTGCGTCATCCAGACTCCAGTCGCGGGTATCCCTGAGATTGTACTTCTCGCGCAACTCCTCGGCGCTCAGGTCGGCGTCGATGAGGTCGTTGATGCGCGTCTTGATTTCATCGGGGCTAAATGCAAAAGCGAAATGATCGCGGGATGAGACGATGCCGCTTCTATTACTGGAAAAAATATCTTTTACCGAAAAGGCGTCCCTGTACTTGGCCGGCATGGTGCGGCGCGGCACGAACAGGTAGAGGGGAGCATCCGCCCTCAGGAGTTTCCAGCGAATCGATTCAATGTCGCTTTTCAGGCAGAACGCATACTTGTGGTCGCGCGCGCCGTACACGTCGGCGTGAAACACGCCCTTGTGTTTGACCGCCGGGTTCTTCACCAGGATGCTGACGGCCACGCCCTGTTCTATGTCAAATACGTTTTCGTCCCTGCCGCCGCCGGGCGCCGTTTCCTTTTTCCTGGCGTTGCCGTGCAGATCCAGAAAATACAGGGCGTCAAAAGCATTGAGCAAACTCTGCCGCATCCCTCGGAAAGTGGGGTTGTCCAAAAATCCGTGGTTGGTAATGACGGCGACGATGCCGCGCTCCACCTGCTCCATTTTCCACTGGGCGAAGCGAATGAACTTTACGTAGTCGTCCAACAGCCATTTCGTGTTGCTTTCACCCAAGGGCTTGCCGTCCACCACCTTGTAATCTTCGATTAAGCCGGCAGTCCACTCGCTCTTGTTTTGAGAATGGCGCGAATACGGCGGGTTGCCGGTGACCACCAGCACCGGCGTGTCCTTGACGTCCTGCGCGCGGTTCACTTCCTCGGCAAGGTTGGGCATCAACGGCAACTGGGCTTGTTCGTCGCGGTGCTCCAGCGTGTTGGTCAACAGGACGTTGATGCGCTCGCCTTCCTCTAACGGCGCCCCGTGGTCCGCCAGGAACTGGGACAGCTTCAGGTGGGCGATGACGTAGGGCGCCATGGTCAGTTCAAATCCGTAAAAGTTTTCCAGGATGTGCTCGCGGGTGAGCATGCGGCGGCGCGCAGGTGAGGCGCTCGCCAGCACCGCACGCATCATTTCCAGCAGGAACGTGCCGGTGCCGGCGGCAAAGTCCAGCACGGTGACCTGCCGGGGCGCGGCCAAGCCGTCGTTCATGTCGAAGTCGCGGCGCAATACGTCATCCACTGCGCGAACGATGAACTTGACCACCGGCGGCGGGGTGTAATATACGCCGCGCTTCTTGCGCTGGCCGGCGTCGTAGGCGGTGAGAAAATCCTCGTAGAAGTGGATGTAGGGGTCGTCGGCGTCGGAGAACCCTTTGCCGTTTTTCCCGTACGCCATGGATTCGACCACCGCCGCCGCGTCCATCCCGTTGATGGTCGCCAGCACGTCGTCCACCGCCCAGGCGATGTCTCTGTATTCGGGCTCATCCAGGCGCTGTAAAAAGAAAGTGATGTCCCGAATGACGGCGAAGTTGCCGGGAATGTGGCGGTTGATGTTGTACATGTCCAGTTTTTCACCGACGGGGGCTTTGAGTTTTGCCATCAGCAGGCTATACACCACGGTTTGCGCCAGGGTGTCGGCGAAGTCGGAGAACTTCAGCTCGGAATCCAGGGCGGTGCGAAAAGCGGCCCACAGCCCGTGCAAGTGAGAGGCGTCGCCGGCGTGGTTTTCAAGCCCC
>CAZDXS010000154.1:0-4837 GCA_964509455.1 uncultured Enterobacteriaceae bacterium
GGGCAGGCCGGCCTTGAGGGGGTGGTGCCTTTGTTTTAGTAGTTGTTCAGGTCGCCGCCGCTCCTTTTTCCTTGCCGGCTTCTGTCGCATCCGCGGCTGCGGGGCGGTCGCGGTCCACCAGTTCCACGATGGCCATGGGCGCCTTGTCGCCGGTGCGGTAGCCGCATTTGAGGATGCGCAGGTAGCCGCCGGGGCGGCTGGAACAGCGCGGCCCCAGCTCGTTGAACAGCCGGGTGACTGCGTCTCGGTCCCGCAGGCGGGCGTACGCCAGGCGCCGGCGCGCCAGGGAATCCGTCTTGGCCAGGGTGATCAAGGGCTCTGCGATGCGGCGCAGTTCTTTGGCCTTGGGCACGGTGGTCTTGATGACTTCGTGCCGCACCAGCGAGACGGTCATGTTGCGGAACATGGCCTTGCGGTGGCTGCTGTTGCGGTTCAGTTGGCGGCCGCTTTTTTTATGGCGCATGGGTCGGGTCTCCGGTCTTGCCTCAGCGGGACAGGGCGTCCGCGTCCGTCATTTCCCGCTCTTCGTACAGCCCGGCGGGCGGCCAGTTCTCCAGGGTCATGCCCAGCGACAGGCCGTGGGATTCCAGCACGTCCTTGATTTCCGTCAGGGACTTCTTGCCCAGGTTCGGGGTTTTCAGCAGCTCCATTTCGGTGCGCTGAATCAGGTCGCCTATGTAGTAAATGCTTTCCGCTTTCAGGCAGTTTGCCGAGCGCACGGTCAGCTCCAAGTCGTCGACCGGGCGCACCAGGATGGGGTCCACCTCCGGCTCCTCGCCGGTGACGCTGGGTTGCTCCTGTTCTTCCGCTTCCAAGTCCACGAAGATGGACAACTGGTTGCGCAGGATGCGGGCCGCTTCCTTGACGGCCTCTTCCGGGTCTATGGTGCCGTTGGTCTCTAGCTCCAGGATCAGCTTGTCCAGGTCCGTCTGTTGCTCCACCCGGGCGCTTTGCACCTCGAAAGCGACGCGCTTGATGGGGCTGAACGAGGCGTCCAGCCGCAACCGCCCTATCTGGCGGCCCTCTTCCTCCTCTTCCTCGGGGGCACCCACCACGACCGGGCGGTAGCCGCGGCCCTTTTCAATGATGAGGGTCATGTTCAGTTCGCTGTCGCGGGTGATGTGCGCCAGCACGTGGTCGGGGTTGGCGATTTCCACGTCATGCTCCAAGGTGATGTCGCCGGCGGTTACCGCGCCCGCCCCGCTTTTGCGCAGAGACAAGGTGGCGTCGTTCCGGGTGTGCATCTTGATGGCCACCCCTTTCAGGTTGAGCAGTATGTCCAGCACGTCTTCTTGCACGCCCTCGATGGCGGTGTACTCGTGCAACACGCCCTCTATCTCCACTTCCGTGACGGCGCTGCCGGGCATGGACGACAGCAACACCCGGCGCAGGGCGTTGCCCAGGGTGTGGCCGAAGCCCCGGTTCAGCGGCTCTATGGTGATTTTCGCCTGGGTGTCGTTGACGGTTTCGACGTCCACCCGGCGCGGCTTTAACAATTCACTGAATGATGACGGCATCTTTTTTCTTTTCCTGTGGCTGCTTTACTTGGAATAAAGTTCTACGACTAACTGCTCGTTGAGATCGGCGGGCAACTCGTCGCGCTCCGGCGCCGACTTGAACACCCCCTCCATCTTTTCCACGTCCACGTCCACCCATCCGGGAAACCCCACCTGCTCCGCTATGCCCAGGGAATCCTGGATGCGCAGCTGCTTCTTGCTGGCCTGTTTCACCTCCACCTTGTCCTCGGGATTGACCTGGTAGGACGGAATGTTGACGGACTCGCCGTTCACCAGGATGGAGCGGTGGCTCACCAGTTGCCGGGCCTCGTTGCGCGTGCATCCGAATCCCATGCGGAACACCACGTTGTCCAGCCGACATTCCAGGAGTCGCAACAGGTTCTCGCCGGTGGAGCCGCGGCGGCGCACCGCCTCCCGGTAGTAGCGGCGGAACTGCTTCTCCAGCACGCCGTACATGCGGCGCAGTTTCTGCTTCTCCCGCAGCTGCACGGCGTAGTCCGACAGGCGCTTGGGGCGGGAGCCCTGCTCGCCGGGCAGCTTGTCCACCTGGCACTTGGATTCCAGGGGACGCGCACGGCTTTTCAGCAACAGGTCGACCCCTTCGCGGCGGCTGAGTTTGCATTTTGGTCCTAGGTAACGCGCCATGTCGTTTTCTCCTCCTTACACCCGTCTTTTTTTCGGCGGACGACAGCCGTTGTGGGGAATGGGCGTGACGTCCGTTATGTTGGTGATCTTGTAGCCCAGGGCGTTCAGGGCGCGCACGGCGGATTCCCGCCCGGGGCCCGGCCCCTTGATGGTGACTTCCAGGTTCTTCATCCCGTACTCCAGGGCCGCCTCGCCGGCCTGTTGCGCCGCCACCTGGGCGGCGAAGGGCGTGCTCTTGCGGGAGCCGCGAAAGCCGCTGCCGCCGGACGTGGCCCACGCCAGGGTGTTGCCCTGCCGGTCGGTGATGGTGATGATGGTGTTGTTGAACGAGGCGTGCACGCGCGCCACCCCGTCCACCACCGTTTTTCGGGTCTTCTTTCTGCCGCTTTTAGCTTTTGCCATGGGTTACCTCGGGTGTTGTTCGGTTGCGGGTCGGCCGTTCATTTCTTGATGAGGCGGCGCGGCCCCTTGCGCGTCCGGGCGTTGGTGCGGGTGCGTTGCCCGGCAACGGGCAGGCCGCGGCGGTGGCGAATGCCGCGGTACGCTCCCAGGTCCATCAGGCGCTTGACGTTCATGGAGACTTCCCGGCGCAGGTCGCCCTCCACCCGGTAGTTGCCCGCCTCCGTGCGCAACCGGTCCAGCTGCTTCTCGCCCAGGGACGACACCTTGGCGTCCGGCTTGACCTTCGCCGCCGCGCAGATTTGCAGGGCGCTGCTGCGGCCGATGCCGTAGATGCCCGTCAGCGCAATGCCGACGTGCTTGTTGTCTGCGATGTTGACTCCTGCGATGCGTGCCATGATGGTTTCTCTTGTTTTGCCTGGTTTCTCTTGTTTTGCCTGTTAGCGGTTGTTGTGCCGGCCGGAAGCTTGCGCCCTGCCCGCCCTTAGCCCTGCCGTTGCTTGTGGCGCGGGTCCACGCAGATGATGCGCACCCGCCGCTTTCTGCGAATGACGCGACAGTGGCGACACATTTTCTTTACCGATGCTCGAACTTTCATAGCGCTCTCCCGCCGGCGCCGGCCGGCTGCGTGGCGCCGACGGCGCGGCGGCGCCCCCGGCGGGTTGTGGGCATATTAATAGCGGGCATGTCAACGACGGCGGCCATGGCTTTTCAGGTTGGCTTTCTTCAAGACGCTCTCGTACTGGTGCGACATCAAGTGGGCCTGGATTTGCGCCATGAAGTCCATGACGACGACGACGATGATTAGCAACGACGTGCCGCCAAAGTAGAACGGCACGTTGAACTGGATGATCAGGAACTCCGGCAACAGGCAGACGAACGTGAAGTAAATGGCGCCCGCCATGGTCAGTTTCGTCAACACGCCGTCCAAGTAGCGGGCCGTCTGCTCGCCCGGGCGCATGCCGGGGATGAACGCGCCGGACTTTTTCAGGTTGTCGGCGGTTTCCCGGGGGTCGAAGACCACGGCGGTGTAGAAAAAACAGAAGAAGATGATGCCGGCGGCGTAGAAAGCCACGTAAATGGGCTGGCCCGGTTGCAACAGGGTGGAAAGGTCCTGCAACCAGCGCATTTCCCGGGCCTGGCCGGCCCAGCTGGCCAGGGTGCCGGGGAACAGGATCAGGCTGGAGGCGAAAATGGGCGGAATGACGCCCGCCATGTTCAGCTTCAGGGGCAGGTGGCTGGACTGGCCGCCGTACATCTTGCGGCCCACTTGTCGCTTGGCGTAGTTCACCGGAATGCGGCGCTGGCCGCGCTCGATGAACACCACGATGCCGGTGACCGCCACCGCCAGCGTCAGCAGGGTGAACACCATGATGATGTGCAACTCGCCGGTGCGCGACAGCTCCAGGGTGCCGCCCACCGCCGCCGGCAGGCCCGCCACGATGCCGGCGAAGATGATCAGCGAGATGCCGTTGCCGACGCCGCGCTCGGTGATTTGCTCTCCCAGCCACATCAGGAACATGGTGCCGGTTACCAGGGTGGTCACCGCGGTGACGCGAAAGCCCAGCCCCGGGTCCAGCACCACGGAGCCGCCCGCCACTTGCTGCCCTTCCAACGCCAGCGATACGCCCAGGGCCTGGAAAGTGGCCAGCACCACCGTGCCGTAGCGGGTGTACTGGGTGATCTTGCGGCGCCCGGACTCGCCCTCCTTGCGCAGCTGCTTCAAGCGGGGGTCCACAAACGACAGGATTTGCATGATGATGGAGGCGGAAATATAGGGCATGATGCCCAGCGCCACCACCGACAGGCGCTCTAAAGCGCCGCCGGAAAACATGTTGAACATGTCCAGGATGGTGCCGCGCTGTTGCTCGAACAGCTGGGCCAGGGCGTCCGGATTGATGCCTGGCACGGGAATGAACGTGCAGACCCGGTAGATGAACAGGGCCGCCAACACGAACAGCAGGCGCCGCCGCAGCTCGCTGAGCTGGGTCAGCCCGGCCAGGCCGCCGGGGATTGCGGGATTGCCAACGGCCATGCGCTTCGTTACTCCTCCACCCGGCCGCCGCCGCGCTGTTGCTCGAACAGCTGGGCCAGGGCGTCCGAATTGACGCCCGGTACGGGAATGAACGTGCAGACCCGGTAGATGAACAGGGCCGGCGCCGCGAACAGCAGGCGCCGCCGCAGCTCGCTGAGCTGGGTCAGCCCGGCCAGGCCGCCGGGGATTGCGGGATTGCCAACGGCCATGCGCTTCGTTACTCCTCCACCCGGCCGCCGGC
>CAZDXS010000155.1:0-9845 GCA_964509455.1 uncultured Enterobacteriaceae bacterium
CTTTGGTGCGGCCGGGCTGCGGGCGTTTCTGGGCGGGCTGGGGCTGAAATACTTGGACGAGACCGACAATCCCGGCTACCGGGCGTTCCTGCAACGAGACGGCGCCGGGTCGGCGCCCGCCGCCGCGGTTGTGCGAAGCGCACGGCGGCCGGGTCGGCGCGCATTAGGGCGGGCATCAACCATCGCGGCGTGACGAACGTCAAACTTGAACGTAAAGTCCAAGTGGGAGCAGCAGACGATACGTCAGGCTTCCCACTCGAGGGTGGGCTTGCACACGGTACCGCGGTTAGCTCCCTTCATTAACGTGAAATAAGCTCAAGTTGCTCTTCGGTCACTCACGAACGCGACAGAAGATGCCCATAAACCGTTATTCAACCGCCCGGCGCCGCAGGTCAGGTTTCCACCCGCCCCTCGTCCGCCGCCAGGACGTGATTAATCTTCGTGCTGATGCGCTCCATGGACACATTATAGTCCTGATTTTGCCGGCGGTACTCAAGCAGTTCCCCGGCAATGTTCAACATGGCCGTCACCGCCATGCGCTCCGTGCCGATAATATTGCCGCTGTTTTTCAGCTGTTGCAACTTGTTGCTGATGAACTCCACCACGGCGGCCAGCCGCTCGCGCTCATGCTCCTCGCAGGAGACCAGGTACTTCTTGCCGAGGATGGTCACGGCAACGGGCTTGGACGCCGTCACGAGCGCGTCTCCATGGCCCGCAGGCGGGCGATCATGGCCTCAATGCGGGATTTGGCCTGCTCCGTTTTTTCTATGAGCGTGGCGCGTTCGCTCAGCAGGTTTTTCTGTTGGTCGCGCAGGGAGGCGTTCTCCTCTTTCAGCGCACTGACCGTGCGCAACAGGTCATCGACCCGCTTTTCAAGCGCGTCCAGGTCCATACTTTCTGACTTTTTCTCTGGCATGGGCGCCCCCGGCGCCGGTTGTCCCCCGAATATGCGGCGCATGGTAGAACGCCTTTGCCGGGCGGTCAACAACAGAATGGTGCGTGAACTATCAGCGCCGGCAACAAGCGCACTCGTCACGACCGGCAACATACCACATTTTGAAAACGCCTGAACAGGATTTATTTGCAGTCTGGCATTTTCCGGCATCGGCGGCGGGCGCGCCTGTTGCCGCCGGTGAAGCGCGGGCGGCGCCGGCCGCAGAACGCGAAGCCCTGCCCGGCGTTCCCGCAAGGGCGCCCGTGTGCGCCGGCGAAAGTCGCCCCACAACTTTGAAAGGGTGCGTTTTTGCCGGCCGATACGGGCGGCGCCGGCCGCCCACGTGCGCTTTCGCCTGATCAACCTGCGGGTTTCCGTATATAATTCCCCGTCTCCGCCCGCCAGGGGCCGCCCGCCGACCGGACGTCATGGGCGGCCGTTCACCACGCGACAACGACGAGAATGAAAAGCAGCGAATTTCAGCGCCGGCGCCGGCAACTGATGAGCATGATGGGGGACAACTGCATCGCCATCCTGCCCGCCGCCGCCGTGAAAACCCGCAACCGGGACGTGGACTTCCCCTACCGCCCCGACAGCGATTTTTACTACCTGACCGGGTTTGTCGAGCCGCAAGCCGTTATGGCGCTGCTCCCCGGGCGCGAGCGCGGCGAGTTCATCATGTTCTGCCGGGAACGGGACCCGCAGTGGGAAACCTGGAACGGCCGCTTGGCGGGACTGGAGGGCGCCTGCGGCGACTACGGCGCGGACGATGCCTATCCCATAACGGACATTGACGATGTGTTGCCCGGCCTGCTGGAGGACCGGGAGCGGGTGTACTACACCATAGGCAATGACGCCGCTTTCGACCAGCGCATGTTCGCCTGGGTCAACCAGGTGCGCGGCCGGGCCCGCAACGGGGTCAGTGCGCCCGGCGAGTTTGTCTCCCTGAACCATATCCTGCACGACATGCGGCTGTACAAGAGCCGCGCGGAAATCAAGGCGTTGCGCCAAGCCGCCGGGATCGCCGCCGCCGCCCACGAGCGCGCCATGCGGACCTGTCGCCCGGGCCTGACGGAATACCAGGTCGAGGCCGAGCTCATTCACGAGTTCATGCGCCAGGGGGCGCGGCAACCGGCCTATCCCCCCATCGTCGGCGGCGGCCCGAACAGTTGCATATTGCACTACGTGGAAAACACCCGAAAGTTGCAAAAAGACGACTTGCTGTTGATCGACGCCGGCGCCGAGTACGAGTTCTACGCCAGCGACGTGACCCGCACGTTTCCCGTCAGCGGCCGCTTCAGTGCGCGGCAGCGGGCGGTCTATGAAGTGGTGCTGGCGGCGCAACGGGCGGCCATCGCCCAGGTGCGCCCGGGCAACTGCTGGGAGCAACCCCACCAGGCAGCAGTGGCAACCCTGACCGAGGGGCTGGTCGCTCTGGGCGTCCTCAAGGGACAACCGCAACAGTTGGTGGAGGAGCAACAATACCAGCGTTATTTCATGCACAAAACCGGCCACTGGCTGGGGCTGGACGTGCACGATGTGGGCGACTACAAGGTGGGCGGCGAGTGGCGCCCGCTGGAGCCGGGCATGACCCTGACCATAGAACCGGGGCTGTATTTTGCGCCCAGTGAGGAGCTGGCCGAAGAGTGGTGGAACATGGGCGTGCGCATAGAGGATGACGTGCTGGTGACGAAAGACGGCAACGAAGTACTGAGCGACAGCGCGCCCAAGGCGGTGGACGATATCGAGGCGTTGATGGCGGCTTAAGGCGCGATGTACGACGTTGCGATCATCGGCGGCGGCATGGCCGGCGCCAGCCTTGCCTGCGGCCTGGCGCAGGCGGGCATGCGAGTTGCGCTGGCGGAGAAAAACGAACCCGCCGCCGGCGCCGCGCCGGCGGCGTACGACGACCGCGGCATCGCCCTGTCGCTCGCTTCCCGCCGTATCTACGAACAGCTGGGTCTGTGGCCGCGCTTGGCGCCCGGCGCCTGCCCCATCCAGCGCATACATGTCAGCGCCCAGGGCTGTTACGGCGCCGTGCGGCTGTCCGCCGCCCAGGCCGGGCTGGAGGCCCTGGGCTATGTGGTCAGCGCCCGCGAACTGGGGCGGGTCTTGTACGCCGCGCTGGACGAGCACGACATAGACCTGTTCCGCCCGGCGACGGCCGCGGCCATAGCGCAGGACGCCGACTTGGTGACCGTGCGCCTGGCGCCCGGCGCGGCCCGGAACGCCCCCCGGTGCCGGGTGCTGGTGGTTGCCGACGGCGCTCTTTCCCGCACCCGGGAACTGCTGGGAATAACGGCGCAGACCCATGATTATCGCCAGGCGGCCATTGTCGGCAACGTGGCGTTGCCTGGCGGCCACCATCACACCGCATGTGAGCGGTTTACGCCGCAGGGGCTGGCGGCCCTGTTGCCGCTGGCGGATAATCGTTGCGTTGCGGTCATCGCGGCGCCGCGCGAGCAGGCGGACGACTGGTTGCGGCTGGATGACGATGCTTACTTGGAGCGCCTGCGCCATGCATTCGGCAACCGCCTGGGCAGGTTCGAAGCGCCGGGTGCGAGAAAGTCCTATCCCCTGGTTCGGCTTCGGGCGGAGCGGCAGGTAAGTGGGCGTTGCGTGTTGTTGGGGGCGGCGGCGCATGCCGTGCATCCCAACGGCGCCCAGGGATTCAACCTGGTCCTGCGCGACATTGCCGAGTTGAGCGCCGCTCTGGCCGCGGCGCAGTGCCGCGGCGCCGACCCAGGCGCCGGGGACGTCCTGGCCGCGTATGTGCGGGCCCGCAGGTCGGACCAGCGCCGGGTGATACGGTTCACCGACGGCTTGCACCGGGCGTTTCGCCGCACCGGCCCGCTGACCGCCCTGGCGCGCGGCGCGGCGCTGTGGGCGCTGGACGCCTTGCCGCCCCTGAAGAACGAGTTCATTCGCCGTGCGGCGGGTTGCGACTGGCGTGCGCCCGGGACGGCGCCTGCTTCGGGCGGGTCGTAGGCCGTGGCGGCGGGCAACTTGAACACCGGCCTGCTGGTGGTGGGCGGCGACCGCAACGCCCGCGTTGCGGGCCGCGACTGGCGCACGCCCGGGACGGCGCCTGCTTCGGGCGGGTCGTAGGCCGTGGCGGCGGATAACTTGAACACCGGCCTGCTGGTGGTGGGCGGCGGCCTCAGCGGCAGCGCCATGGCCCTGCCGGCGGCCCGAGCGGGCATCGACTGCGTGCTGGTGGAGAAAAACGCCGCGCCGCCCGCGGCGCCGGACCAGGACCCGCGCATCCTGGCGCTGAGCCCGGCGTCCCGGCGCATCCTGGACGCCGTCCAGGCATGGCGGGCGCCGGCGGGCCGGTTCCAGCGCATGCAGGTGTGGGACGAAATGGGGCGCGGCCGGCTCAACTTCGCCGCCGCCGACATCGACCAGCCCGCCTTGGGCTACACCATCCCCCAGGGCTTGCTGGAGGACGCCCTGGCGACGGCCCGGGATGCGGCGCCGACCATTACGACGCTCACCGGCGCGACGCCGACCCGCCTCCGCCGCGATGACAAAACCATCCGCGCAACGCTGAACGACGGGCGTTGCGTAACGGCGCGCCTGCTGGTCGCCGCCGACGGGGCCGGCTCCGCCGCCCGCCGCCTGGCCGGCATTGAATACGATGCGCGGCCGTACCAGCAAACGGCCGTGGCGGGCGTGGTGCGCACCGCGTTGCCCCACGAACAGACGGCGCGGCAACGGTTTCTGCGCACCGGCCCCCTGGCCTTCCTGCCTCTGGAGGACCCGCATCAGTGCGGCTTCGTCTGGTCGACTGCGCCCGGGGCGGCGCGCCGCTTGCTGGCGCTGTCTGACGCCGACTTTCGCCAACGGCTGGCGGCCGCGTTTGAACACCGCCTGGGCGATATTGTCGCCGTGAGCTCGCGGCGGGGCTTTGACTTGCAACGGGCCCAGGCGCGCCGCTACTGCGCCCCCCGCACCGCGTTGTTGGGCGATGCCGCCCATTGCGTTCACCCCTTGGCCGGCCTGGGCGCCAACCTGGGACTGCTGGACGCCGCTTGCCTGGCGCAAGTGCTGTCCGCCGCGCATCGGCAACAACGGGATTACGGCGCCATGGCGGTGTTGCGAAAATACGAAAGATGGCGCCGGGGAGAAAATTTTGTAGCCATGATGACCCTGGATAGATTAAAATGGTTCTTTGAAACGCAGGCGCCGCCGTTGCCCTGGGTCAGGAACGCCGGCATGGAGTTGTTTGATGCTCTACAGGTCCTGAAAAACCTCACGATGCGCCTGGCCATGGGCCTGGCCGGCGACTTGCCGGACATTGTGAAAAACGGCTGACGCCGGAATCTAATGGAAACCGCCCCAACGCAAAACTTCATTCGCCGCATCATCGCTGACGACGTACGGCAGGGCCGTTGCCCCGACGGCGTGCGCACGCGCTTTCCGCCGGAGCCCAACGGCTACCTGCATATCGGCCACGCCAAGGCGATTTGCCTGAGCTTCGGCATGGCCGCCGAGTTCCAGGGAACCTGTTGCCTGCGCTTCGACGACACCAATCCGGAAACGGAGGAGTTGAAATACGCCGAAGCCATACAAGAGGACGTGCGCTGGCTGGGATTTGACTGGGAAGAGCGGCTGTCTTTTGCGTCCGATTATTTTGCGCAGCTGTTTCAATACGCCGTTGACCTGATTCGGCGGGACAAGGCCTACGTTGACAGCCTGGGGGCAGAGCAGCTGAAAGAGTATCGCGGCACCCTGACGGAACCGGGCAGGGACAGCCCCTACCGCACCCGCCCGGCGGCGGAAAGCCTGGACCTGTTCCAGCGAATGAAAGACGGCGAGTTTGCCGACGGGGAACACGTGTTGCGGGCGAAAATCGACATGGGAGCGGCCAACCTGAACATGCGCGATCCGATCCTGTACCGGATTCGGCGTTGCAGTCACTACCGCACCGGCAACGACTGGTGCGTATATCCCATGTACGACTTCAGCCAGGCCCTGGCCGATGCGTTGGAGCATGTCACCCACTCGCTGTGTACCTTGGAGTTCGAAGATCATCGTCCCCTGTATGACTGGCTTATCGACAACCTGGACCTGCCGGCGCGGCCGCGCCAGTACGAGTTCGCCCGGCTGAACCTCGAATACACGGTGCTGAGCAAGCGGCAGCTGGGCGCACTGGTGGCGGCGGGGTGCGTGGACGGCTGGGACGACCCGCGCATGCCCACCCTGTCGGGCCTGCGGCGGCGCGGTTACACGCCCGCGGCCGTCAGGGACTTCTGCGAGCGCATCGGCGTCACCAAGAAAGACGCCGTCATTGACCCGGGCGTGCTGGAGGGCGCCGTCCGGAGCGAGCTGGACGCGGCCGCGCCGCGGCGCATGGCCGTGTTGCGCCCCTTGAAAGTCGTCATCGACAACTACCCGGAAGACAAGGAGGAGCTGTTGCCGGCCGCCAATCATCCGCAGCGCCCGGACCTTGGCGCGCGACAAATTCCTTTCAGCAGAGTACTCTACATTGAGCGGGACGACTTCATGGAGGATGCGCCCAGGAAGTTCTTTCGCCTGGCGCCGGGGCGGGAAGTGCGCCTGCGCTATGCCTACTTCATCACCTGCGAGGAGGTGGTGCGGGACGCGGGCAGCGGCGCGATTACCGAGTTGCGTTGCCGTTACGACCCCGCCACTCGCGGCGGCGCCGCCGCTGACGGGCGCAAGGTGAAAGGCACGTTGCACTGGGTGTCGGCAAAACACGCGCAGGCGGCGGAAGTCAGGCTGTACGACAGGCTGTTTTCCACGGCGGACCCGGGGCGCGGCGGGCAGGACTGGAAGGCGCAGCTCAATCCCGCCTCCCGGGAAATCCTGGACGACTGTTTTGTGGAACCGGGGCTGGCGGACGCCGCCCCGGGGCAGCGTTTCCAGTTTGAAAGGCTGGGATATTTCTGCGTGGACGACAAGGAGCGCCGCCCGGGGCGGCCGGTGTTCAACCGCATCGTGACGTTGCGCGACGCCTGGGAAAAAATCAGCCGCGCTCGCGGTGCGCCCGCGGCGCAAAATCAACAAGCCACCATCAAGTCAGAGGAGCAAAAACAATGAAAGAAACACTGCACCAGTCCGACATCAGCACCCTGGAGCTGGTCAACCGCGGCAAGGTTCGGGACATTTACGATGTGGACGCCGACCACCTGCTGATCGTCACCAGCGATCGCATTTCCGCTTTTGACGTGGTGTTGCCCGATCCGATTCCCGGCAAGGGCAACATCCTGACCACGGTGTCCAACTTCTGGTTTGAGCGCACCCGGTCGTTGGTCGACAACCACCTGACCGACCTGGAGCTGGACGCCGTCGGGTTGCGGCCGGACGAGGTTGAGCAACTCCGGGGGCGGGCCGTGGTGGCCAGGAAGTTGCAACCCTTGCCCGTGGAGGCCATCGTGCGCGGCTACATCATTGGCTCCGGCTGGAAAGACTACCAGCGCAGCGGCGCGGTGTGCGGCATCACGCTGCCGCCGGGCTTAGAACAGGCGCAACAACTGCCGGATCCCATCTACACGCCCTCCACCAAGGCGGAAGCCGGCGAGCATGATGAGAACATCAGCTTCGACAAGACGGTGGAGTTGCTGGGGGCGGAACTGGCGGAAACCGTGCGCCGCCTGAGCATTGCCGTCTACCGGCAGGCGGCGGAATACGCCCGCGAGCGGGGCATCATCGTGGCGGACACCAAGCTGGAATTCGGCGTCGACGGCGGCGGCGGGCTGTTCCTCATCGACGAGGTGGTAACGCCCGATTCCTCCCGCTTCTGGCCGGCGGATTCCTACCGCGTCGGCGTCAGCCCGCCCAGCTTCGACAAGCAGTACCTGCGGGACTACTTGGAGACCCTGGACTGGAACAAGCAGGACCCGGGGCCGGCGTTGCCCGCCGAGATCATCCAGCGCACCGCCGCCAGGTACCAGGAGGCGCGGGCGCGGTTGCTGGACGGGCAGGAGACGAAGTAATCGCTCTCCCGCAACTAGGCGCGGGCCCGGGGCCGCGATGATTCCCCTGCACGACGACAACCCCACGCGCATTGCGCCGCTGGTCACTGTCGCTTTCATCGCCGCCTGTGCCCTGGTGTTTTTCTGGCAGCTGTCCCTGGACGCCCACGGCTACCGGGTCGCCGTTTATGCGCTGGGCGTCACGCCCGCCGTGTTGCTGAACAAGGCCGCCCTGCCGGCGGAGGTTGCCATGGCGCCCGCCGCCGTCACCGTGTTCACTTCCATGTTCTTGCACGGCGGCTTCATGCACCTGGCCGGCAACATGCTCTACTTGTGGATTTTCGGCAACAACGTGGAAGACGCCATGGGGCATGGAAAATTCATCGTGTTCTACCTGCTCTGCGGCGTCGCCGCCGTGTTCGGGCAGGTGTTGCAGGACCCCGACTCGACAATTCCCATGATCGGGGCCAGCGGCGCTATCTCGGGAGTGCTGGGCGCCTACCTGGTGCTCTATCCCCGCGCCCGGGTGCTGGTGCTGATTCCCCTGTTTTTCTTCATCCAGCTGGTGCGCCTGCCGGCCTTGTGGGTGCTGGGATTATGGTTTGGCGTTCAGCTGGTTAACTCCGCGCTGGCGTCGACCGACCAGGGCGGCGTCGCCTGGTTTGCCCACATCGGCGGCTTCATCGCCGGCCTGGTGCTGGTTCCTTTCTTCAAGAACAAGCGCGTCGCCGTGTTCCGCAAGGGGCACGGGTCAAAGCGCTGGATAAAGAGAATAGATCGCTGGCCGCAGGGACGCGGGCAGGACGACCAACTGCTGAAAGGCGCTCGGCGCTGGGCGAAACGAACCCGGCGCTGACCGCCCGCCGCCCCTGTGGGTGCTGGGGTTGTGGTTTGGCGTTCAGCTGGTTAACTCCGCGCCGGCGTCGACCGACCAGGGCGTCGTCGCCTGGTTTGCCCGCATCGGCGGCTTCATCGCCGGCCTGGCGCTGGTTCCTTGCTTCAAGAACAGGCGCGTTGCCGTGTTCCGCAAGGGACATGGGTCAAAGCGCTGGATAAAGCGCATAGATCGCCGGCCGCAAGGACGCGGGCAGGATGATCAACTGCTGAAAGGCGCCCGGCGCTGGGCGAAACGAACCCAGCGCTGACCGCCTGCCGGGCAACGGCTGTTGTCGCCAGGCTGAACCGGCTATTCTGCCGGCTGGGACTGGGGTTGGGACGTGGGGCGGCCGGCGCACACGGCGCCGCATCGCCGGGACTGCCAGAGCGGCGGTGCCGCGCTGACCGCCTGCCGGGCAAGGGCTGTTGTCGCGAAGCTGAACCGGCTATTCTGCCGGCTGGGACTGGGGTTGGGACGTGGGGCGGCCGGCGCACACGGCGCCGCATCGCCAAGGACCGCCAAGGTAGAGCGCCCTTGAAATGCCCCCGGCGGGAAACCGCCCGAAAGCGCCTGGGAAAGGCGCCACCGGGGGCTCCCGCCGAAAGCTGCGCCGCCAGGCGCCGAACGGTACTGCTAAGTGACCGTGTCTTTCAGCGCTTTTAGCGGCGTGGCGCGCACGGCCGGCGCGGCCGGCTTGGCCGCGATGGTGATGCGTTCGCCGGTGGCAGGATTAACGCCGGTGCGAGCGGCGCGGGCTGGTTTTATCACCCGGCGCAACTTCACCGCGAGCGACGGCACAATAAACTCGCCGGAACCGCCGGAAGTCAGATGCCCCGCCGCCAGCTCCGCCAGTGAATCCAGCACGTCGCCGACCTGCTTTTTCGTCAGGCCGGTAGACTCGGCGATGGCGCTCAGGACATCGGCCTTGGTTTGCTTCGAAGAAATTGGTCTAGCCATAATACCCTCACTTAATGTTTTATCTGGTTAGTGTTTTCTTGTACGCGCCAAGCGCTGTTGCCGACAACTCCCGCCCCCGTCCCCAGCAACAACGCCGTGACGGCGTTGCGCATAAATCCGGCAAGCCGCATTTGAC